>NZ_JACASN010000022.1:0-51971 GCF_013390985.1 Acinetobacter sp. Swhac1
TCCATTTTAGATATTTGTTTAAGATAAGATATAACTCATTGAGATGTGTCATAGTATTCGTCGTTAGAAAACAATTATTATGACATTATTTCAATGAGTTATCTATTTTTGTCGTGTACAGAGAAATAAGTTTTAAAAATGATGTTGTCCTCATGCGGGGCAGCAAAATTTAAAAATGCCATCAATTTATTGATGGCATTTTTTGTTTAAAATTAGCAAACCAATATATAAAAGCAGATGATTTCCGAGTAAGTTACGTGGAAATGAAGCTATAAAATTAATGTATACTTCGTCACATAAATTAAAGTCAAAAAAAACTGGAGATTTAAATGAGTATTATTCAAGAGTTCCGCGAATTTGCGGTAAAAGGTAACATGATCGACTTGGCTGTCGGTGTGATTATTGGTGGGGCATTTGGTAAAATTGTTGACTCATTAGTGAAAGATATCATCATGCCATTGATTACTGTGATCACTGGCGGTGGTGTGGATTTCACACAAAAGTTCTTTGTTTTGGGCGATAACCCAAACAATTTACAGTCTTTAGATGAGTTAACCAAAGCAGGTGTAAATGTCCTGACCTATGGTAACTTCCTTACGATTTTAATTAACTTCATTATTTTGGCATGGGTGGTGTTCTTAATGGTGAAAATGATTAATCGTATGCGCCGTAAACAAGAAGAAGCAGCGCCAGAACCAGCAGCAACGCCAGAAGATATCGCGTTGCTACGTGAAATTCGTGATGAATTGAAAAAACGTCAATAATTTTCAATACTCAATTAAAATCCAAAAAACGGCGCTTTATGCGCCGTTTTGTTTGGGTAGAGTTTTAGTTGAATTAAGATTATTTCTGGATTTTATAAGGTTCGATAATTTCTTTGAATCTTTTAGTAATCTTAGTTTGAAAGTATGAGCCTTGCTGTAACCATTTTTTATCAGATATAAGATCCTCAACTTGACTTAACACGATGTCATGTGGATAGATGAAAAGCTGTTTATCTTCAAAAAATGCAATATAGAGGTTTTTTCCACAATATTTTTTATCAAAAGATATATTACCTTTAAGTTGAATTTTGATATCAGAAAAACCATCAATATGCATAGCAATACAATCTGCACCGTTCCAATCATCATTAAGCCAAATACAATTATAGCCATAATTAGAAAGTATTGCTGCCATTTGATGGAAGTTATAATTTTCTTTAGCCTTAGGGAGAGGTGGTTCCACTTGTTTGAACAACTAAAAGCGTATTTATAAGTGATATTCCGCTCTAGTTAAGCCACCTTATTTTGTTGTGGTAGCTGGTCATAGTAAAACTCATCTGGAGTCATTTTGTCCAGACTCGAATGAGGTCGTTTCAGATTATAAAACTCAAAATATGCACTCAATTGCTTTTTCGCATCTGTGACACTGCTATAAGCTTTGAGATACACCTCTTCATATTTAACGCTCCGCCATAATCGTTCAACCATCACATTATCTACCCATCGACCTTTACCATCCATACTGATTTGAATGCCATTTGATTTCAATACATCAATAAATGCATCACTGGTAAACTGGCTGCCTTGGTCTGTATTAAATATTTCAGGTCGACCATATTTTTCAATCGCTTCATTTAAAGCCGAAATACAAAAATCCACCTCCATACTAATCGATACCCTATGCGCAAGTACCTTGCGGCTATGCCAATCAATCACAGCACATAAATAAACAAAGCCTTTTGCCATAGGGATATACGTTATATCCGTAGACCACACTTGATTACTGCGCTGAATAGCCAATCCTTTGAGCAGATATGGATATTTACGGTGAGCTTGATTAGCCTGGCTTAAATTTGGTTTGCAATATAACGCCTGAATACCCATTTTCTTCATTAAAGTACGTGTATGACGTCGTCCTATATGATGCCCTTGACGATTCAACAAATCACGCATCATACGACTGCCTGCAAAAGGATATTGCATATGTAATTCATCAATACATCGCATCAGCTTCAGATCTGATGAGCTAACAGGTTTTGGGCGATAATAATAACAACCACGAGAGACTTTCAGTAACTTAGCTTGTTTAGATACTGAAATCTGAAGTGAGTGATCGATTAACTTTTGTGGTTGAAGCGGCCCAGTTTCTTCAACACACCTTCTAAAAAATCAATTTCTAATGCCTGCTCACCGATTTTTGCATGTAGTTTTTTTAGATCAATGGGGGGTTCTGATGGAGCTTTTGATTGATCGAAAGCTTGCGAGGAAGCTGAGATCAATTGATTTTTCCAGTCAATAATTTGGTTTTGATGAACATCAAACTCAGAACTCAATTCAGCAAGTGTTTTTTCTGCTTTGATCGCAGCAAGTGCTACCTTGGCCTTAAAGTCATTTGAATGATTTCTTCTTGGTCTACGTGCCATAAAATACTCCATATATTGATGTTTATAACATCATTTGAGGAGCAGAATATCACTTATAGGAGTTGTTCAAATTTCCGGATCCATCTCTGGGTTTAGTTCTAGATAATCAATTTTTTTAAATCGTATAGGGTTTTCTACAAACATTATAAATCACATCCGAAACTTTACTTCTACCAAATGAAAACCAAACTGACTTTTTACAGGTCCGTGTAGTACGCGCTCTGCTGCGGTAAACACTAATTTATCAATGACGGGTACCAATTGTCCTTTTTTGACCTCACCCAATTCCCCACCTTTTTTTCCTGAAGGGCAGGTCGAAAATTGTTTGGCAATTTTGGCAAAATCAGCACCTGATTGAATCCGCTTTTTCAGTTGTTCACAGGTTTCTTTATCTTTCACTAAAATATGACGCACAATAGCGGTTCTCATACTTTTTTACCTCGTTTGCTTGTTGCAGCTTTAGTCGAAGTGAGTACTTTTTTCAAAGGCTGACATTCAGGACAAAATACAGATGCACGTTGTCCTAGTTTTAGGTTTTCTAATGTGGTTTCGCAATTCACACACATTTCACCTGCGCGGCCATAGGCCAGTAAAGTCTGCTGAAAGTAGCCATTTTCACCCATGGCATTGCTGTAATCACGTAAGGTCGAACCGCCTAAATCAATCGCCTGTTTTAAAATACGTTTAATTTCAATCACTAGTTTTTCAACTTGTGCCAAACTCAGAGATGACGCCGGTTGTGCAGGATGAATACCTAAGTTAAACAGGCTTTCTGTGGCATAAATATTACCCACACCCACCACGACATGGTTATCCATAATTGCAACTTTAATGCCAACGTTCTTATTTTTTAACTTTTGAAAAAGATAGTCTGTATTAAACGCATCACTCAGTGGCTCAGGGCCAAGAGGATCAATCAATTTATGTTGTGAGCTTTCATCTAACCATAAAATACAGCCAAAACGACGTGGGTCGTGGTAACGCAATTGCATATCTTCAAACTGAATAATCAGATGGTCATGTTTGCGTAAATCTTCATGGGCGTCGCAAAGGCGAAAACTACCCGACATGCCTAAATGCCACAACATGCTGTCTTGCTCAAATTGTGCCAGAATGTATTTGGATCTGCGGGTTAATTGCAGAAGTTTTTGTCCTGTGAGTTTATGCAGGTTTTCTGGAATGGGCCAGCGTAAGCTGGCTTGGCGTACTTCTACATTCAGGACTTTTTGATCCAGCAGCGGCAATAAACTGGTTTTAGTGGTTTCAACTTCGGGTAATTCAGGCATGGTACAAATTCAATCCGCTTGTGGAAATTAAGCAGGCAAGGGCATAAAGTAATGCGCTTAATATTGGGAATAACCTATAGAATACAAGCCATAGCTTGCTATCGCAAAATTATTCTGTGAAAAGCAAAAGCTTACTTTTCAAAAACCATACAACACGTTATAAATAAATCATTTTTGAACATCTACTATAGGGAAAAACCATCTAGAAAAGATGGCAGATTCCGAGTTTCTACTTCTTTATTTTATGATTCACTTTTGGTGAATCGCACAGTATGAGGGCATGCAGCGTGACATTACTTTTTCAGCCGATTCAATTTGGCTCACTGCAACTTGCCAATAAAATTCTGATTGCCCCAATGTGTCAATACTCTGCCAATGAACAGGGCGAGTTGAGTTATTGGCACGAACAACAATGGGCAAATTATGCGTTGTCTGGGGCAGGCATGTGTATCGTCGAAGCTACCGCAGTGCAGGCTGAAGGGCGCATTAGTTATGCCGACTTAGGCTTATGGAACGATATGCAGCGTGCGCAGCTCAAAGCGCTCTTGCATAAACTTAAAAGTCTGTCTCCTATGCCATTTGCTGTGCAGTTGGCACATGCGGGTCGTAAAGCTTCAACGGATAAACCGTGGCAAGGCAAAGGACAGTTTGCACCGAATGAAGAACATGGCTGGCAGACGGTATCGGCCAGTGAGTTGCCATTTCAATCGCACGAACATCCACCGCATGCTTTAACGCAAGATGAAATTCAACAGGTGATTGCAGACTTTGCCAGTGCCGCTGTACGGGCTGTGGATGCAGGTTTTGATTTAATCGAAATTCATGCTGCACATGGTTATTTGCTGCATCAATTTATGTCACCACTGTCTAATTACCGCCAAGATGAATATGGTGGCAGTTTGGAAAATCGGATTCGCCTTACATTGGAAGTATTTCAGGCCATTCAAAATGCTGTACCAAAAGGCTATCCAATTGGGGTGCGAATTTCTGCAACAGACTGGATGGATGATGCAGAGGGTTGGAATGTGGAATCTTCAGTAGGTTTGGCAAAAGCACTGGAGCATTTAGGTGCGGCTTATATTCACGTGTCGAGCGGTGGTTTGCATGTCGATCAAAAAATTGATTTACATGCGGGTTATCAAACACCATTTGCACATGCCATTAAGCAAGCTGTAAAAATTCCTGTAATTGCGGTGGGTTTGATTACCGAAGCGATGCAGGCAGAAGGTATTTTGCAATATGAACAGGCCGATGCGATTGCGATCGCACGTGCGATTTTATATGACCCTCGTTGGCCATGGCATGCTGCGGCAGAATTGGGTGAAAAAATTGAGATTGCCCCGCAATATTTGCGCTGTCAGCCGCATGGGTTTCGTACTTTATTTGCGCCGTTTAAATCCACAGATACGGAAGTGGAATCCTAATATTTTATCTGCTTAAAATAAGTGAAACTTAAACTATTTTGCCGTGCTTTATAGGGAGATTCGGTGTAAGGTAAATCAGTAAAAACCATGTCGATCATGGGCAACACTGAAAAAGGATGTCAGGGTGTTACTGAGTATTTTATTTCCCATTTGTACCGTAGTACTGTTGGGATATTTTGCCGTCAGAAGCCAATTTATTGAGACCAGTGCGATTCAGTTTCTAGGTCAATTTGTCATGAAAGTGGCGTTGCCTGCATTTCTATTGCAGGCATTGGCCAGTAAAAGTTTGTCAGAAATCTGGCATCCCGCTTATTTTTTAGGTTACGGTGGCGGTTCTATTCTGCTGTTTATCTTTGCCTTTTTACTGTATCGGCATTATTTTAATTCAAACTTAACCCATGCCAGTGTCTTGGCAATGGGTGCATCAATGTCAAATACAGGGTTTATTGGCACTGCTATTTTGACTTTGTTGATTGGCAGTCAATCGGCAATTTATTTGTCTTTAACTTTAATTGTCGAAAATTTAATTATTGTGGCATTGATGCTGATTTTGGCAGAACGAGGGCTACAATCTTCAGCGAAATCAGGTTGGCAGGTGTATGCCGAAACTGTGCAGCGCTTACTGAAAAATCCAGTAATTTTATCTATTTTATTGGGTATGCTGTGCGTATTGTTGAATTTCAAGCTGCCGCAAGCTATTGCACAAGTGCTGGAAATGTTGGGCAAAACTGCTTCACCTTTGGCTTTATTTGTGATTGGTGGAAGTTTGGTCGGCATGCAAATCAAGTCGGTGAATTTGCAAAGTATTGTTTTGGTTGCATTCAAAGTATTGCTGATGCCACTCACGATTTTTGGAATTTTATGGGCATTAGATGTGAACCGAGAAATGCTATTTGTCGGGACTTTGCTTGCGGCTTTACCAATGCCAATTGCCTTTGGTATTTTCGGGCAGCACTATGGTTTACATGAAAAAGCCTTAGCCCCCTTGGTGTTGAGTACAGTTTTTGGTTTTGTGATGGTGGCGATTTTATTGACACAATCGGGTAAGTATTTATAGCAACGGTATCGAAGTGCTCAAATCATAAAAAAAAGTCTGTACCATGCTGATACAGACTTTTTTTAAAATTTCTCTGATTAATAGCCTTTATAAAGAAACTATCTTAACTTTTCTTAGAGGTTGCCTTGTTGGAAGCTTTGGCTTGATCTGCCATCATTTTTTCAACCACAGCCAATGATTCTTTGGCTTGCGCTACATTTTCCTGTGCCAGTGAGGCAAAAATCTTTTTCGCTTCAGGCAAGTTTTGCGGCACGATATTGCCATTCACAAACATATTGCCCACTGCCATGAGTGCAGGAATATAACCCTTTTGCGCCAAGTTTTGAATGCTTTGCAGCCCTTGCTTAATTGGTGCTTCATCTTTGTTTTTAAAGCCTGTGCTAATTTCGTACAAGGCTTTTGCATGTATGGCTTGATAATGATCTTTGGCAATTAAAGGTTGTAATAGTTTTAAACCTTTTTGGTCAGATGCTGCCGTATTTTCCGAGAAATATAAAACTGCTAAATCTACTGTGGCATCATTAAAACCCTGATTGGATGCTGTTTGTAAATATTGTTTGGCTTTGGCAGCATCCTGTTTTAAACCTAGTGCGCCAGTGAGATAGTTTTTGCCTAAAACATAACTCGCAACTGGGTAGCCTTTTTGGGCAGATTGCTCATACAACTGAATGGCTTTCTTTTCATTTTTTGCTGTGCCTTGTCCAGTTTGTGTCAAATAGCCTAAGTTATACATGGCTTGCGCATTGCCTGTTTTGGCAAGCTTTTCTAATTCCTGATAGGCATCTTTAACCTTGTTGGCTTGCATTAATTGTTCAATTTTGGCAAAAGCAGGATCGGTTGGAATGTTGCTATTTGCCATACTGATGCTGCTAGATAGGGCGATTGCACCCGCAATGAGTAGTTTTTTCATCATTTGAGTTGTACCTTGTTCTCTTTTACACATCATTCCGTTGATGTGCGTTTTGTTTTTACAGTGGTGCATTCATCATAAGTTGAAAAGTGTGAATGTAAATATAAAAAATGTGTACGAATGCTTTTTTTTCATTGTCATTTGAAGGGAATCTTGCGACTCCCTTAACCTGAGCGGGTGGAATCTATTTTATTGCGGACGTGCAACATCGCCATTCAAATGTTCAGGCAAAGCCAATACTTGTACAGCTAACTCTTCCAAAGCACTTGGTTTGGCAACCACCAACGCTTTAAAACCTTCTGCAGTCGCTATGCTATTCACCACTTCCACATCATTATTCAGTTTGGCGGCAGGTGCAGGTGCTTCGCCTGAACCCTGAATTAAATGCAACCAATGTTTTGGTTTGGCTTTAAACCATAAACGTGCCACGACTTCCTGACCCAAATAACAGCCTTTGTCATAATGCACGCCATCTCGTTGATGCAAACGCAATTCCTGCGGTTGAAACACTTCTGCTGTTGAGGCTTGAATCCATGCCTGACCTGTTTCAATCGCTTGTAGTTGCCATGCGTTTAAATCAGTCACTTCAGCTGAAAATTCAGTTTGATTGCCCTGAATGGTTGGGTAAACCGTACCGATGGTTTCAAGCTGCATTTTTGAAAATGCACCAAACCTTTTAATGTGTTTGGCTAAATCTTCGGCTTGGTCGGCTGTGCTGATGATTTCAAAACATTCGGACGAGATTTTTTTAAGCCAGAAGCCAAACTGAACGCGTCCTTTTAAACTGCAAATTGCGGTATAACAGGTTGTATTTTCAGCTAATGTTTCGACATTGACTGTTACCTGACCTTGCAGGAATTTTTGTGCATCGACACCGTTTAAACTTAAAGCACTGAAAGCTAAATCGCGCATGAATAACCTTTCACATTGAAATCTAAGACTAAAGAATGAGGTCAATTTTGCGCTATTTTTCAAAAAAAAGCATTTTTAGGGCAAGAATTTTACTCAAAATGTAATTAAATGTTTCAAAAACCCCTGTTTTTATATTTAAGTGTATGAAATATATAGGATTTGGGAAATGGGTTTTTGGCAGCGTACAATGCTTTCGACGGGTGGAAACAATCATCCCATAAGATGTTGAGAACAATAGAGTAAGGGCGAATACCAGATGAATAACAACTACCGCAAACCACTGCAAGGCACTCAGCTCGATTTTTATGACGTGCGACAAGCCGTTGAAGATATCCAGCCAGGCGCTTATGCCAAACTTCCTTATACCTCAAAAGTACTTGCAGAACAGTTAGTGCGCCGTTGTGATCCTGCAATTTTAGAACAATCTTTAAAACAATTGATTGAGCGTAAACAAGAGCATGATTTTCCGTGGTATCCAGCGCGTGTGGTATGTCACGACATCTTGGGGCAAACTGCGCTCGTTGACTTAGCAGGTTTACGTGATGCAATTGCCGATCAAGGTGGCGATCCTTCTAAAGTGAATCCTGTCGTACCTACCCAGTTAATTGTCGATCACTCTTTAGCTGTGGAATATGGCGGTTTTGACCCAGATGCTTTCCGTAAAAACCGTGAAGTGGAAGATCGTCGTAATGAAGACCGTTTCCACTTTATTGAATGGACGAAAACTGCATTTGAAAATGTTGATGTGATTCCTGCAGGCAACGGCATCATGCACCAGATTAATCTGGAAAAAATGTCACCAGTCATTCAAAACCGTGAAGGCATTGCATTCCCAGATACTTGTGTGGGTACAGACTCACACACACCACATACCGATGCTTTGGGTGTCATTTCTGTAGGTGTAGGCGGTCTTGAAGCTGAAAACGTAATGTTGGGTCGTGCTTCTTGGATGCGTCTGCCAGATATTATTGGTGTTGAGTTGGTTGGTCAGCGTCAGGCAGGTATTACGGCAACCGACATCGTATTGGCTTTAACCGAGTTTTTGCGTAAAGAACGTGTGGTCGGTGCATATTTAGAATTCTTTGGTGAAGGTGCAGATAGCATGTCGGTGGGGGATCGTGCCACGATTTCCAACATGACACCTGAATATGGTGCAACTGCCGCTATGTTCTACATCGATCAAAACACCATCGACTATTTAACCTTAACAGGTCGTGAAGCAGATCAGGTCAAACTGGTTGAAACTTATGCTAAAGAAATTGGTCTTTGGGCATCTGAAATGACACAGGCAGAGTATCCACGTGTATTACGTTTTGACCTTTCAACAGTAACTCGTAACATTGCAGGCCCATCGAATCCGCATGCGCGTGTATCTACCGCAGACTTGAAAGAAAAAGGCATTGCAGGTGTGGTTGAGCAGCGTAGCGATGGCTTAATGCCAGATGGTGCGATCATTATTGCTGCGATTACCTCTTGTACTAATACCTCAAACCCGCGTAATACTGTAGCAGCAGGTTTGTTGGCACGTAAAGCCAATGAGTTAGGTTTAGTGCGTAAGCCTTGGGTGAAATCATCATTTGCACCAGGTTCTAAAGCGGCTGCATTGTATTTGGAAGAAGCAGGCGTACTGAAAGACTTAGAAAAACTTGGTTTTGGTATTGTCGCTTATGCATGTACTACTTGTAACGGTATGTCTGGTGCATTAGACCCAGCGATTCAACAAGAAATTATTGACCGTGACTTGTATGCGACTGCTGTGCTGTCGGGTAACCGTAACTTTGATGGTCGTATCCATCCGTATGCGAAACAAGCATTTTTGGCATCGCCACCGTTGGTTGTGGCTTATGCGATTGCAGGAACGATTCGTTTTGACATCGAAAAAGATGCTTTGGGCACAGATCGAAATGGTAACCCGATTTATCTGAAAGATATTTGGCCATCTGATGCTGAAATTGATGCTTTGGTGAAAGAATCGGTTAAACCTGAACAATTCCGCCAAGTGTACATTCCAATGTTCGATTTGGGAGAGTCGGAAAAATCTGAAAGTCCACTCTACGACTGGCGTCCACAAAGTACTTATATCCGCCGTCCACCATATTGGGAAGGTGCATTGGCTGCGCCACGTACTTTAGCCAATATGCGTCCGTTGGCAATTTTGGGCGATAACATCACCACAGACCATTTATCTCCATCGAATGCGATTATTTTAGACTCGGCAGCAGGGGAATATTTGGCAAAAATGGGCTTGCCAGAAGAAGATTTCAACTCTTATGCAACGCATCGCGGTGATCATTTGACTGCACAGCGTGCAACTTTGGCGAATCCGAAATTGTTTAATGAAATGGTGGTACGTTCAGACGGCACAATTAAGCAAGGTTCTAAAGCGCGTGTTGAGCCAGAAGGCGAAGTAATGCGTATGTGGGAAGCGATTGAAACCTATATGAACCGTAAACAGCCGTTAATTATTATTGCGGGTGCAGATTATGGTCAGGGTTCAAGTCGTGACTGGGCTGCAAAAGGTGTGCGTCTTGCGGGCGTGGAAGCAATTGTGGCTGAAGGTTTTGAGCGTATTCACCGTACCAACTTGGTGGGTATGGGCGTATTGCCACTTGAGTTTAAAGCGGGTGTTAACCGTAAAACTTTAGGTTTGGATGGTACGGAACTTTATAGCGTGATTGGTAATATTGCGCCACGTTCGACTTTGACTTTGGTGATTGAGCGTTCAACGGATGATGGTAAAAACCAAACAATTGAAGTGCCAGTAACTTGTCGTTTAGATACCGAAGAAGAAGTATCTGTGTATGAGGCGGGCGGTGTATTGCAACGCTTTGCGCAGGATTTCTTGGAAGGGAATGTGGCTTGATGATCTAAGCTAAAAGTTATTGATATTGTTGTAAAAACACCCTACTTTTAAGTGGGGTTTTTAATTTAAAAGAGATGAATACTAATAATATTATGAAAATGTTATATATGTTTTTATTTTAAACTTTAAATCTAAAAACTGATTATTTTTTTAATTATTTAGGGGAAGTTATGTCTTCAACGTTACCAGCTATTTTAACCAATACAACCGTTTCTCAATTTCCCGCTGTTACTAAGGTGGAAATTAAATTTTTAAGTGATGCTAGAAGATTATTAGATATTGGTTTTCCTGATCATGCACTATTAAATATTTGGAATGCTTCTGTACATAATTTACGTCGGAGGGTTGAGCTATATGGAGTTGAACTTTTTAACTCGGCGATTAAAGATGAATCTGGAAGGAAGAAATATGAAAATAATGGAGAAACACTTACTGAGAGATGGGCAGGAGTTGATGATCTAGTGCTTATTAATGGATCAATAAAACTAGGTGTTTTGAATAAAAAAGCTGGAAAAGCTTTGGAAATGATTAATTGGATGAGAAATCATGCGTCTCCAGCCCATGCAAGTGATAGTACAGTTGAGCAAGAGGATGTTTTTGGAATTGCTTTGATTTTACAGAAAAATTTATTTGAAGCAGAAATGCCAGATCCAGGACATTCACCTTCAGGTTTATTTGATCCTATAAAAAAATCAATTTTAGATGACGAAAATTTAGCTTTACTAAGAGATCAAATTAATGCGTTTAAATTAAGTGATATTCGTATTACCTTTGGCTTCTTACTTGATATGATTTGCAAAGGAGAAGCCCCAGCCTCTGAAAATGCGAAAGCACTATTCTCAGCCGTCTGGCAGCGTGCGAATGAAGATCTAAAATGTTCAGCGGGTCAGCGTTATCATACATATCTTTTAGATCAAGAAGCTGATACTAGTTCAGATAAAGGTGCTAAAGTTCGTGTTTTAGAGACATTACTTAAAGTAGAAGGAATAAAATATATTCCAGATGCAGCTCGAGCAACATTATTTAGAAGGGCTGTAAAAAAGTTAGCTCAGGCGAAAAACACAGCTTATGGGTGGAATGATGAGGTTAAAGCAGCAAAAGCTTTAGTACAGTTCGGAACAGCAATTCCTTCAATTGCTTTTGAGGACGTTTATCAAGAAGTATTAGCTGTAATATGCGGAAATTATTGGGGGCGTTCAGAAGCATATACAATTCTTAAAGTTTTATTTGAAAAACTTAATAGCACCCAACTCATGACTGTGGCGAGAATGTTTGAAAATAATACTAGGGTTACGGAAGAGTTATTTCAGCATAGACCTAAAGCTATAGCATTGGGCATTTTATCGGATATCCAAGACAAAATGACAATTCAAGCTAGCAAAGATGAAATTGATGAAATTATTGAGTATGTTGAGGGATTATAAAGATTTTATATTTATATATGGTATGAAATTATTGCGAAGGTAAGCCATAGAAAGTTATTTCACCTTTCCGCCATCATTACTCGTCAGAAAGGTCAATAAATAATCAAAACTATCACGCTAAAGTATATGAACCATTTCTAAAATCTATGGAGAACAAAGATGGTAACTGCTGGCGAAAAACCTGGAACAGGCTTCTATTTTTGTGTCCAATGCGGGCATCGCGTTTACTTAGAAATTGGTACAGATTGTTTACCCCCGTGTACCAAATGCCTTGGCAATCAATTTAACAACAAGATTGCCTAAGCTGCACACTGCAAACAGTTATCCACTGTTTTGAATCAAGCCCTCTCATTAGATAGGGCTTTTTATTTGTTGGAAGAAGTGTTTTGGATAAGTAGAAATTGATGTCATGACTCAAACGTATCTCACCTTAAACGAATGGATTTATGATTCAATGCCCTAAAGACAGCAATATAAGCTACTGACAGCACTTTCATGACTAAATTTTATTTAGCTTAGCTATTTTTGAAATACATCATTTCTAACATTTATGACGCCATCATTTGTCAAAATGATCAATAGACATCCATCATAAAATGCATATACTAGTAAGACCATTTCTAAACCACACGGAGATCAAAGATGGTAACTGCAGGTGATAAACCAGGAACAGGCTTCTATTTTTGTGTCCAATGCGGGCATCGCGTTTACTTAGAAATTGGTACAGACCGTCTACCACCGTGTACCAAATGCCATGGCACCGAATATAACAACAAGGTTGCCTAAGCTACACGACATAAAACAGCAGATCCTGTTTTAATCTAAAGCCCTATCACCCGATGGGGCTTTTTGCTATTTTACCTAAAGAAAACCCAAGGCAATGAGCTACAACATGGAAACAATACTCGGTTTATGTGTCGGCATTGGGCTAAGTGCTGCCAGTGGTTTTCGGGTTTTCGTACCTATATTGGTTATGAGTGTTGCCGCGCTCATGGGTTGGTTTGAACCCTTAAAAGGTTTTGAATGGTTGGCGATGCCTGCTGTTTGTCTGGCTTTGACCGTGGCAACAATCAGTGAAATTGCTGCGTATTATGTACCGTGGGTTGATAACTTACTCGATACCGTTGCAACGCCTGCCGCCATGATTGCAGGTACACTCACCACAATGGCTGTAAGCAGTGGCGAAATGTCGCAATTTGCCAGTTGGGCTTCTGCCATTATTGTCGGTGGTGGAACAGCAGGTGTGGTGCAAATGAGTACAGTTGCGGCACGTGGTGTATCAACCGCAACCACAGGCGGTGTTGCAAATCCTGTGATTTCTACAGGAGAGTGGATTGGGGCTGCCGTACTTTCAGTGTTGTCCTTCATTGTGCCTGTATTGGTGGTTTTTGTGGTGCTCCTGACTTTAATTTGGGCAATTCGCTGGATTCGAGGAAAAAAGAAAGTTGTTGAATCCTCCACATAGGTTTGTGGTCAGTTTGTAAATATTCAAAAATAAGTGTGGTAATAAATTCAATATTTAAACTTTATTTGATGATTTAAGTGCATAAAAAATGTCTATTTGGAAAATTTTTTAAAATATGACTTAAAAAGTGATAAAAATTTTAAAAATTAATCAAAATAAAATCATTTCGGGGAAACAATCCCATCCTCAAATCACTACTATATATCTCAAGGGTGTGATGGGGATCGAAAAGAGTAGATTGCTACCAGTTGCGTACAACGTGCGTGTAGTATTTACCCAAAAGGTCTCGATTCGGCTTAGGACGCTATAAACCAGAAGTTTATAGGCTATAAGATCATGGCTTATCCAGCATGATAGTTGAAGTAAACCACAGTTGTTTTCCCTAACACCCTAAAGAATATTGTTAAAAATATAAAAAACAAAATATGATCAAGAAAATAAAATCCAGACAAAATAAAAACTTAAATGAATTTTAAACCATCTTTCAGCTACAAAACTCCCATCAAATTTTTCATTCAAATCTGTTAATTTGCAATAATCATCTACATCTAATTAGGTGTGATATGAGTGTTGATTACGATTTTTGGTGTCGCTTATTACTGACCTGCGCACTGATTAACTATGCCATTTTAATGCTGTGGTTTGTGGTGGTGATTTTTGCGCATGACTGGCTGCGACAGTTACATGGCAGATGGTTCAAATTGTCAGATGCAAGTTTTGATGCCATTCATTATGGCGGCATGGCAGTCTATAAAATTGGGGTATTGCTATTGAATATTGCACCACTCATTGCGCTGTATATGATGCGACCTTAATTTAAAACTCTATAAACAAGCATCGAAAAGCATAGAAACAACCGCTTTAGACAGTACATTAAAAACACACGGTCATTGAAATAGAGGCGAAAAGCCCGCAATTTGAGGAGTTGGCAAACATGAATCAATTTAAACCTGCACTGATTTTAGGCGGTCTAATTTGTTTGGGGATGGTGCTCGCGGGTTGGATTTTGGGCAATAGCGCACTCAAAATTAAACAATATGAGCGTGTGGTTTCAGTCAAAGGTTTGTCTGAACGAGAAGTAAAAGCGAATGTGGCGGTGTGGCCAATTCGTTTTAGTACTGCCAGTCAAGACTTGGCAGCGCTATACGACACCATGCAAAGCCAAACCTCCCAAATTCAAAACTTTTTAAAAAATGAAGGTTTTAGTTCTGAAGAAATTACCATTGCGGCACCTGTAATTACCGATAAATACGCCCAGCAATATGGTGGCGATGGTAATGTTGCTTTACGTTATACCGCACATCAAACCATTACGGTCTATACCAAAAATATTGATAAAGTGCGCAGCGCACAAAGCCGCTTGGTCGATTTAGGTAAAAATGGAATTGCCTTTGGTGGTGAAGATTACGGGCAACGTACCGAATATTTATATACACAACTAAATGACATCAAACCTGCCATGATTGAGCAAGCCACACAAAATGCCCGCAGTGTTGCAGAAAAATTTGCTGCAGATTCTGACAGTCGTCTAGGTAAAATTAAATCAGCCAATCAGGGCGTATTTAGTATTGAAGACCGTGACAGCAACACGCCATATTTGAAAAAAGTACGTGTGGTGTCTACGGTGGAATACTATTTAGCAGACTAAGTTTCGCAGACTAAGTTTGACAGATTAAGCTTGGCAGACTCAGCCAATTTAAAATCTAAATCTTTACACTAAAAAGTACATCGCCCGACTGAATTGACAGCTCGGGCTGTGCTTGATATTTTGCCCGCACCGCTTTGCATGCTGTATGTTCATGGCTTTAAACGACAACTTTATTTATGCACCTCCACAAGATCCCTTAGTAATTGTCTATGAAGATGACGATTTATTGGTGATTGATAAGCCCGCAGGTTTATTGTCGGTGCCTGGGCGTTTGCCCGAACATCAGGACAGTGCATATTTAAGAGTACTCGCAGATTATCCTCAGGCAAAAATTGCCCATCGTTTAGATATGGCCACCTCAGGTATTCTCATGTTTGCCAAGCATCGTGATGCAGAAGTCGCATTGAGTAAAATGTTTCAGGCGCGAACAGTAGAAAAAAACTACATTGCTTTAATTCAAGGCAAACTTGAAGGTGAGGGCAGTGTCGATGTGCCTTTAATTACTGACTGGGAAAACCGTCCACGCCAAATTGTGCATTTCGATTTAGGCAAGCCTGCGCAAACGCTGTATCAGGCTTTGGAATATTGTGCGGTTGAAGATATTACCCGTGTATTGCTCACCCCAATCACAGGGCGTTCGCATCAGTTACGGGTACACATGCAATATATTGGACATCCCATTACAGGCGATAAGTTATATCATCCTGAACCGAAAAAAAGTACTTTAGGTCGGATGGCGCTGCATGCCAGTTATTTGGCTTTTACGCAACCTTTAAGCCAAATTCCTGTTGCAATTCGGGCACAGCTTCCTTTTTAGAGATTTTTGGATTCAATTTTTCTAACAGGCGCATATTTTTCAATTTTTTTGTGAAAATACTCAAAAATTGGGATAGTCTTCGTGCCGCTAACTCGCTAACGTATCCTTAGAGCTGTCGTTATTCATTTGCCTTGGCATAAATAAAGGATGTGAATAACTCGCTGTTTTAAAACTTTGTGTTTTTGAGTGTGGTGGGCTGTCAAAGCGGGTTAGAAAGCGTCTTTAAAAACTGAAGATGGTTTTTCAAAATATGGCAGACCAATGCGGGTGGGAGAAGTTATATGCTGTATATATTGGGTGCAATCATTATTGTTTTGGTGGTGATTATTTTTTGGCAATCTCAGCGCCGCCGTGAGTTGTCTGCAAGCATTCAATCTTTACAAAGCAATTTAGACCGCACTCGCTCCAATTTGGCGTCCGATGAGTTAGAAAGTAATGAATTAGAGCATCAGCTCACCATGCTACGCATCGAAATAGGCAGTTTAAAAGGTCGTTTAGAAACCTTGCAGCACTATCAACATATTTTAGACGTTGAGCAATATGTATTAGAACGTCGTCAACAAGTAGAAATGTTTGTAGAAATGATTAAATCCGAAGCGGAAAATACGCGGGAGCAGTGCAAGCAACAAGTTGAAAAAGTCCGAGATTTTTTAGCCGAGTATGAGCAAAAAACCAAAGCCAAAACGCTTAAAACAGCACAAGATCAATTGGGTGCTTTTTATAACTTGGTTGAAGAACGTCAGCAACTCGAACAGATTATGACCGCGCTGTATCATAAAATTGAACATCATACGCCTGCTTTTCAGTTGCCTGCACAGCATCTATTGGATGATCTGATTGAAGGTTATGGCTATAGTGATGCAGCACAACACCTGCAGCAAGTACGACACAAGATTCAAGATACGGTTAAAAATCAAGAAGTTGCGCATTGTGCTTTTGTCGATGAGCAACGCCGTCTAGCGGCAGTGACTTTGCTGGCTCAAGCATTTAATAGTAAAGCAGATTTATATTTGGCGCAGCTGACTGAACATAATCTGGCTGAATCGCTTCAAGCTTTGCAGGATGATTTTACTTTGCTGAATCATTATGCGGCTGCATTTGGACACGTAAAAATTCTAGACTCTTACTTAACACTTCGACAAGAAGAATTAAAGTTTGCTGCTTTACTGTTGGCATTTAAACAGGAAAGCATCTTGTCAGATGCCACAAATTAAACTGGCTGCAAATGCTTAAAGCAATTGTAGTGTCATGTAAAAGCAAGCTTCTGGGTAATTCAGACTAAAGTCAGTGTAAAACGAGATGAAAATTGAGTCCTTCGGGCAAATTTGTGCTATGTTGAATTCACTATTTTGTCACTTGCCAAATATATATTGGCTAAAAAGATAACAAGGATATTCGCATGACACGTGACTATGAACAATTCCCTGATGATGATAATGGCAATGTACTTTGGCAAATGCATGAAGATGGGGATGACCTGACAGAGCCACATGAGATTGAGTACTCCATCGCTTTTACCACACAAGAACAAGCTGAAAAATGTGCTTTGTATTTGTTGGCCGAAGAACAAAAAATTTCATTATTCCAAGATGAAGAATCTGACGCAGTTGAATGGATCATTACCATTTATGTTTACATGGAACCAGAGTATTCAGACATTGTCGATTTAGAGCAATGGTTCAGCAAAATTGCTGAAGAACATGGCGGTGAATACGATGGCTGGGGCTGTATGGCTTACGTCTACGATGATGAAGACGAAGACGATTACGAAGATTAAATCGGGTATCTGAAAAGCATGTGTTGATCACATGCTTTTTTATTTGTGATACATAATCTGCTGCCTAAAACTTTGGCGCTGATGACGTCATCATAAAAGATGCAGAGGTGCAAATATGGATATTGCAATGAAACGCGCTTATCTTGAAGCGACTCAGGCAGATGGAACACGGGTGTTGGTTGATCGTTTATGGCCGCGTGGTGTGAGTAAAGAACGCGCTCGTATTGACTTATGGCCCAAAGAAATTACGCCTTCGACTGGGCTGCGTAAATGGTATCATCAAAACCCTGAACAACATTGGGATGAGTTTCAGCAGCGTTATATAGCTGAATTAGCAGAGCAAGAAGAGGCTTTACAGGCGTTGTGTGAACTGGCACAGCAGCAAAAAATCACTCTGGTCACAGCAGCTAAAGATGAGCAGCACAATCATGTAGTGGTATTAAAGTGCGTGATGCTGCAACGCTTAGCACAGTCCAATTAAAGAGTTTTATTTGATTATCCTTGTGCTTTATAAGGATTTTAAGTTTATGAAAATTCAGTAAAAAATGCTATAATATAGTTTTTGAGGTTTTTTATGTCTTTGCCAAATTGCCCAAAATGCCAATCAGAATACACTTACCAAGATGGCGACCTACTGATTTGTCCTGAATGCTCACATGAGTGGAAAGAAGGGGAACAGCTAGAAGAAACTGCTGCTGTGATTAAAGATGCAAACGGCAACGTGTTGGCAGATGGCGACACGGTGACTGTGATTAAAGACCTGAAGATTAAAGGTTCTTCGGCTGCTGTAAAAGTGGGAACGAAAGTGAAAAATATTCGCTTAATTCCAGATGCAGCAGATGGTCATGACATTGATTGTAAGATTGATGGCATGGGGGCTATGAAATTAAAATCTGAATATGTGAAAAAAGCTTAAGTTTAAGCAGATTTCAACAGCGCAGGCGACTTGAGTTGCCTGCGCTTTTTTATGGAGTTTATAAAAGTATTTTAGTATTCAAATTGAGCAACAATAACTTTAAGAGTGTACAAAATTAATACTGTTTTCTTGTGCCTAAGTCCTTTATATTTTAAGTGAAAAGAATAATTTTTAGGCAGTTTAAAGCCTAGCATCATTCAACAACACACTTCACCACTCATAAGAAAACTGGGGGCAAGTATGTCAGGATGGTTTGAGATTTCACAAGCAAGCAATGGTCAGTACCGCTTTGTACTTAAAGCTGGGAATGGCGAAATTATCTTAACCAGTGAACAGTATAAGGCGAAAGCATCGGCAAAAAATGGCATCGCTTCGGTACAAAAGAACAGTCAGGATGATGGGCGTTATGATCGACTGACATCTAAGAATGATAAGCCGTATTTTAATTTAAAAGCTGCCAACCATCAGATTATTGGTACGAGTCAGCTCTATACTTCTGAACAATCACGTGACAAAGGAATTGAGTCAGTGAAAACCAATGGCGCAAGCACCACGGTCAAGGATTTAACACAGGAATCGTAATTTTTTACATTAAATCTTGATGTTCAATTGCATTAGAAAAGCATGCTCTGGCGTGCTTTTTTATTGAGCTGAGTAGGCAAGGTGCTAAATTTAGCTTTGATTGAGCCGTTGAATTATAGATGACCATTTCAGGAGTTGCGAAGATTATGAATTTCAGATGCAATCTAAAAATATTGCTGGCGATCAGTGGTTTATTCGGTAGTGTTGGTATTTTTGCAGCACCGATCACTGCTGAAAAAACGATTGCTTCAAGCCAGTCGACTGCTTTGCAAGGACTGTATTTTCAGCATCAAGATTGGGAGTTGGCCTGTGATAATACAGGAACCTGCCGTGCCGCAGGCTACCAAAGCGATGATGATTTTGAACAACCGATCAGTATGTTATTGACCCGTCAAGCAGGTGCAAAGAGTGCTGTACAAGGGCAATTGCAAATTCAGGAGGATATTGCTCAAGCGACTTTATTTTTAAATGGACGTGCTTTGCAGCAATTAAACTTTCATGAAAGTATCGCCAATCTATCTACTGCCAGTGTGCAAAAGCTGTTGGCACAGGCGCGTCAGCATGTCGTGATCGAGTTGAAACATGGCCAACAACGCTGGAAATTGTCTGATGCAGGCATGAGTGCAGTGTTGCTAAAAATGGATGAATTTCAAAAACGTGTGGGCACAGATTCCGCAATATTGGCAAAAGGCAATCAGGCATCCACGCAGGTTTTGAAAGCGCAAGCGATGCCTAAAATTAACATTCTCATGCAGCCACAATACCGAACCGCCAAAGCACAGGTGCTTAGCGCGGCCAGTGCAGAAAAGTTATATCCAATTTTACAAAAAACCGTAGATCGTGAAGATTGTTATATGCTGTTTGAACCTGAACAAGCAGAACAGCAGATTCATACTTATCCCTTAAATCAAGATAGCGTGTTGGTTGAGGCAAGCTGTTGGCGAGGGGCTTATAATTGGGGTGTGGCTTATTGGGTCATGGATAAAAAATTGCAAAAGATACAGCAATTTGTAACCGATTCTGCTTCAGAATTTAGCAACGGACAGATTTTTTCCTATCAAAAAGGACGTGGAATTGGTGATTGTTTCAGTCAAACTGAATGGGCGTGGAATGGTCAGCAGTTTGTCAAAAGCTATCAGTTTGATGCAGGACAATGTAAAGGTTTTGCAGGTAGTGCATGGGAAATGCCAAGCTTTGTCAGCAAGGTTGAATAGATGATACTCACCAATAAAAGCTGAATTTTTAGATAAATTTTGAACTAGATGGATTCACTGTTTAAGTCGTGTGTGCGACTAATTTTTCAATGATTTCATCCAGTTTTTTCAGACGTTTGATTTCATCCCATAAAGTTTTGGCTTCGGGATAATGTTTCGACATCATGCCGAGCCATTGTTTATAACGTCCTAGCATTCCAATTTCTGTTTTGGCAGGGCCGTGAATAAAGCGAATTTGTAGTTGCAGCAAATCTTGCCAACTCAGCAAAGGCAGGTCTGAATTTTGACGAATACATTGGGTCAAATCTGGGGTGGTGACCGCACCACGACCAATCATCAAATCTTCACAGCCCGATTCTAACTGGCATTGTTTGGCATCGGCATTGTTCCAAATTTCACCATTGGCAATGACGTTAATCTTCAAGGCTTCACGTATAGGACGTAGCTGATCCCAAAATGCGGGAGGCGTATAGCCATCGGCTTTGGTACGTGCATGCACTGTAACCCATGCTGCGCCTGCATCTTCAATGGCGTGCGCATTTTCTAGCATGAAGTTCCGATCCATATAGCCTAGACGCATTTTGGCGGAAACTGGAATATGAGCAGGAACGGCATCGCGCACCGCTTTAACCAGTTCATATACCACTTCGGGTTCATCGAGTAAGACTGAACCGCCTCGATGCCGATTGACGGTTTTGGCAGGGCAGCCAAAGTTCATATCAATGGCAGGAGCGCCCATCGCCGCAGCTTTGGCTGCATTGGCCGCTAACATTTCAGGATTATTTCCTAAAAATTGCACATGTACAGGCGTGCCTGCAGCGGTTTTACCGTTGGTGAGTAGTTCTGGGCAATAAGTATGATAGATATGGTCTGGTAAAATACTATCTGTGACCCGAATAAACTCTGTCACACACCAGTCAAAACTGCCTACAGACGTGAGTACATCACGCATGATGGGGTCGGTTAAGCCTTCCATGGGTGCAAGAATGAGTTTCAATGTGTTAGACCTAAATAAGGAAAAAGCGGTTATACCCATTATTCAACCACTTGTCTAGCAAAAGCCGTTTGATGATGAAAACCCGATGCCATTGCTTATAAAGAGGCAAAAAATCATCTCATTAGGCCTCTTTCATAAGTCTTTTAAACCCCTCTTGCGGAGCATTGCTCCTCATCCCCCTTCTCAAGGGGGACTTAGGGGGTTATGAAAGAAGTCGATTAATTACAAGCTTGAGATAACTCATTTATACAAATATTATTCTACCTGCTCAGTTGCTTTTTGGCGGTTTTGAGAAAATTCAATTCCCCAGGCGACGCACCAGATGGCCAAAATAAACGGAAAAGTTAAGACCGGTAATGACAGGATAAACATGAGTTTGGTAAAGCCCACGGAGAGAAAAATAGCCAATAAACAAAGCCATTTGTGTGGGGTGAGTAATAAAACAGCAAGAGCCGCCAAGACCGCATTATAGCTATACATGCCTGCAGCAATTTCTGTATTTGGCCACTGCAATAAAAAAGCCACTAGCATGCCTAAAGTTGCAGCAATAACGGCCCATAGCGCATGTTTGGCATTGTTCACCAAAATTGCCACTATAAAAATAAGACCCGACCAACTATTGGCTTGCAACATTACTTGTCCAAAACTTTGTAAAACACCATCTAGAGTAAATATTCCTAAACTCACAGCAGCTAAGTCAATCATTTGCTGGGGGATAACGGCAAAGATGAGCCATAATGTGAACACAAAAGGGAAGGTATAAGGCTTGAGTTGATAGCTTTGCATCATATGCATGATCAACGTAGCAAAAATACTGCCGCACAGGAGTAAGCCAAATGTCAGTATAGAAACTGGATAGAAGTAACTGACACCAATCGCAACCAAGGCGCTGTTAAACCCATATAGTCCTGCTGAAATAGACGCAATTGGATATTTACACAGTTTTGCCCAAAGTGTGCCAATTGCTGCCCCCAAAATTGCGACGCACGCTAGACGAAGTGAATGGACGGCGATACCTAAAAGAAATAATAGTCCAGTTGCAGCATTTTCTTGCAACATGATTTGTCCTAAACCACGAAAGACAGTTTGAGTATAGGATTTGATAGTATTCATTATGTACTTCACTGTATTTTAAAACTTTTTATTAGATGTGTATTTTACATGGCACATAATAAGTACACTTTCAGCGCAAAAGAAATCTGAGCTTTGGTTTGTTTATGCAAGAGGTCTAAGGTTGTATTCATTTTTTAGCATACACACGCATCATTAAGCTGGCGTTATCGTCCCAAAATCATTTCCAACACAAATTTAGAACCAATAAAACCGAGCGCCAATAAAAAGAAACCAATAATGGTAAAGCGAATCGCTTTTTGTCCACGCCAGCCAAACTTATAACGTCCAAGTAACAATGCACCATAGACAAACCAAGAAATTATACTAAAGGCAGTCTTATGCGCTAAATGCTGTGCAAAGAAATGTTCTATCGTAAAGAAACCAAAGCCTAATGCGACTGTGAGTAAAGCAAAGCCTGCAATCAACATGTCAAATAGCAAAGATTCCATATCTTGCAAAGACGGCAGCAAATTTACCCAAACTCGACGCTTTTGTTTGTTTTTGAGTTCGCGGTTTTGAAACCACATTAACACGGCATGAATAGTCGCCATGAGCAATACGGCATAGGCAGATAGCGATAAAATAATATGAATATCTAAACCAATCGAGTTTTGGTTAATAAATAAATTATGCTGGCTGAATGAAAAGCCTGTAATTAAACCCACGGCGGCTACAGGAATACCAATCAAATTCAGCGCAATCACAGGGCGGTAAGTACTAAACAGCAAGCTCAATAACAACATTAAACCTGAAGTAAATGACATCAGGTTAAACACGTTATAATTGACACCCATCGGCGTCCACATATCGTTATACAACACGGCAGCATGCAGCAATAAGCCCAAACTGAGCAGAGAACGAATAAACCAGTGATTTGGCGCACGTTTAGACATTAAATGGGAAAATAAATACCAAAAAGAACTGGTATAAGCGATTAGTGCTAAAATCGTATAAACCAAGGGGAGACTGATCATGTCAAACCTTTTTCAGGATGATGAATATTCATTTATATAAATTCGATGCGAACTACAGTATCCTATAGCATCTTATGCATAAATTTTCTATTTTAAAGAAACATTTTTTTGCTAATGGCTATTTTAAGCGGAATTTGCAATGTTTGATACCTTAACAGAACGACTCACGCAGAGTTTAAGAAATGTTACTGGCTCAGGGCAGCTAACCGAAGACAATATTAAAGATACGTTACGTGAAGTACGTATGGCACTTCTTGAAGCCGATGTGGCGTTACCTGTAACTCGTGAATTCATCGCGAAAGTTAAGGAAGAGGCATTGGGTCAGGAAGTGATGACTCAGTTATCTCCTGGTCAGGCGTTCGTCAAAATTGTCTATGACGAACTTACAAAAATGATGGGCGAGGCCAATGAAAGCCTTGACCTTGCTGCCAAGCCACCGGTTGTGGTGTTATTGGCAGGTTTGCAGGGTGCGGGTAAAACCACCACTGCAGCAAAATTGGCACGTTTCTTACAAGAACGTCAAAAGAAAAAAGTGGCGATGGTGTCTGCCGACGTTTACCGTCCTGCGGCAATTAAACAGCTACAAACGGTTGCAGGCGAAGTTGGCGCAATTTTCTTTGACTCAAATGCCAATGAAAACCCTGTCGATATTGCCAACCGTGCCATCGAACAGGCAAAAATTCAGTTTGCTGATGTGTTAATTGTCGATACTGCAGGTCGTTTGCACGTCGATGATGACATGATGGATGAAATCAAGGCATTACATTCAGCGATTAAACCGACTGAAACCTTGTTCGTGGTCGATGCCATGACGGGTCAGGATGCGGCAAATACAGCCAAAGCCTTTAATGATGCCTTGCCATTAACAGGTGTAATCCTTACTAAAACTGATGGTGATGCGCGCGGTGGTGCAGCACTTTCAGTTCGTGCGATTACGGGTAAACCAATTAAATTCTTGGGGATGGGTGAAAAACTCGATGCCCTAGAGCCATTCCACCCAGAACGTGTTGCACAACGTATTTTGGGCATGGGTGACGTGCTGTCTTTGGTCGAAGAAGTTGAACGTAAAATCGACAAAGAAAAAGCCGAAAAAATGGCGAAAAAACTGCAAAAAGGCGGCAGCTTCAACTTTGAAGATATGCTGATGCAGTTTGAACAAATGAATAAAATGGGCGGCATGATGGGCTTCTTAGACAAGTTGCCTGGCATGAGCAACTCAGGTATTCAAGATGCAATTGCGCAAGCCAATCCTGAAAAGCAAGTGAAAAAGATGGAAGCGATTATCCAGTCGATGACCATCAAAGAGCGTCGTAACCCAGACCTGATGAATCCAAGCCGTAAAAAACGTATTGCTGCGGGTTGTGGTATGGATGTGTCAGAAGTGAATAAGTTGATCAAGCAACATGCACAAATGGCAAAAATGATGAAAAAATTTGCCAATCCATCGGGCATGGCAAAAATGATGCGTTCACTGGGCGGTTTACAAAAGCAATTCAGTGGCGGCGGTATGGGGCCATTGTTTGGTGGCAACGACCCAACTAAGAAATAATTGTTTTTAAAGCATCTTAGAATCTAAGTGTTAAAAAAGCAGGCGCATAAAAATGAGCCTGCTTTTTTTTGTTTTTTTATTTGCAGATGACAGCTACACCGAAAGACTGATCAGCGTAGATGGACGCAATGTTTGGTTTTTAGTGCACTCCATGCGTTGCATACTGAATATAACGCTGCAAACCTTTGAGCAATAAATCTTGCTCGACTTGCGGTTGATATTGCTGCAAGAATTTGGCAAACAGCGGTGCATCGCCACCCGTTAAAATCAGTTTACGTGGTGACTGTCGAATTACATGCTCAATGGTGCTGAGCAAGCCGAGTAAAATACCATGATGAACAGCATCAATGGTGCTGCGTCCTGGGGTGAGTTCATCAAATGCAGCATCGGGAATTTTAATGCCTTTGGTGTTTTGAATCAGTGCATCACGTTGCAAATATAAGTTCGGTAAAATATAGCCGCCTAAATGCGTCAGTCCATCCGCCAAATCAATAGTCAGCGCCGTACCACAACTAATGACACAATAATTTTCTTGTGGGTCATTTGCCACGGCAAGCACTTGCAGCCAGCGATCTATCCCCAGTTGTTGAATATCATATTCACAATGCAAACCTGCATAATCTGCATGCACTGTGGCATAAATCACAGGCACATTCAGGGTTTTTAAAATCAAGTGAATGCGTTGATTATTCTTCTGATCTTGTACCGATGACACGCCTACTTTATGCACATTCAGACTTTTAAAGTGTTGAATCAAACCCAGCAACAAATCGGCAGGAGATTGCAAATGCAATTCTGCTTCATGTTCGATGATGCGGTCTTGTTCTGTGACCCAATATTTCAGGCGGGTGTTACCAATATCTAGCCATAAATTTTTCATGAAGATGACTCGGCATGATCGATAGGGCGTAAACGTCCCTGATAAAAAACTTCAAGCCCTTGTGCCGTTTCAATTTGCACTGCGCCATCATCCTGAATGCCTAAAAAAGTACCCTGACAAGTACCTTTAAAATGTTCAAATTCAACTTGTTGTTGCATAAATGCGGCATGATGATTGAAGCGAGATGCCAAATTATAGCAATCGTGATTAAACCAGTCGCAGGCTTGTTGAATGGCAAGATAAAGCTCTGCGATCAGGCGCACACGATCAATAGATACCAAACCCAGTTCGGTTAAAGATGTGGTTTTTTGATCAATAACTGCTGAGCTGACAGGTGCAAGATTAAGCCCAACCCCAACAATGACTTGCTGTGCAGAAATTGGCTCAATTAAGATGCCGCCCCATTTGCCTTGCGGGCTGTATAAGTCATTTGGCCATTTTACTTGTAGATTCAGCGCCTGTAGACTCGGCATTTGCAAGATATTTAACGCAATTTCTAAAGCCAAACACCCATTTACAGGTGTTCGTAAATTTAGCAATGTGCTTAAATAGATGTTCCCTTCGGGTGATACCCATTGCCGTTGACGTTGTCCTCGACCATGCGTTTGTCTGGTACTGCATACCAAGACACTCTGCACACCTTTTTGTGCAATTTCCCGTACATCATCATTGGTGGAAGTGGTAATCGGCTTCAGGATGAGTACTTCTGGAAGCTGTCCTGCTTCTGTGAGTTGTTGTTGCAGTTGTCGGGTTTCTACATCCATACGAATTTACAAATAGTGGAATATATTTATGGAGTTAATCATATATTTATTGATTGGTGCAATTGCTGGATTTGCAGCAGGGCTGTTTGGCGTGGGCGGCGGCTTAATTATTGTGCCAATTTTATATATTGTGTTCACTCAACTCAATTATGACCCATCGGTGTTAATGCACATGGCGGTGGGGACATCATTGGCAACCATTATTGTAACTTCGATCAGCTCAGTTACGGCACACCATAAAAAAGGTGCGGTGATGTGGCCTGTATTTCGTAATCTTGCGCCTGGTTTAATTGTGGGTGCATTTGTTGGTGCAGGTATTGCCGATTTCCTTTCGGGGCAAGGCTTACAATTATTAATTGGCGGTTTTGCACTGTGGGTGGCTTTTAAGATGTTTAGAGGCGCAAATATTGCGGTTGATCCTTCACATCATTTGCCTTCAACTGCAAAGCAAGTCATGGCGGGCGGTGGGATTGGCATTGCCTCTGCAATTTTTGGGATTGGCGGTGGCAGTTTAACAGTGCCGTACTTAAACCGTTACGGCGTGGTCATGCAAAAAGCGGTAGCAACCTCAGCCGCTTGTGGTTTGCCAATTGCGGTGGCGGGCGCATTAGGCTTTATGTGGTTTGGTAAGCAAGCCGAAGTTGCAGTACCCAATACCATTGGTTATATCCACATTTATGCATTTATAGGCATTAGTGTGATGAGCTTTATTACTGCCAAAGTTGGTGCGAAAGTGGCACATTTGTTATCGCCAGCGATGTTGAAAAAATGTTTTGCCTGCTTGCTGACCACCGTTGGCTGTTATTTTGTATATCAGGGTATGCGAGTATTTTTCTAAGTTGAGTCGCTATTTTCTTTGTTTTAAGCCATGTAAAATTGGCTCTAGCGCCATGAAATTGTCGGACAATGTCATGGCGTTGTGATCTGTTTCGCAGTAAAAAGAAAGATGCTTGTATCGGAGCTATGCTTGCAGTCGAAGGATGATCCTGAGATGTCTTAAATGAGAGTAGCTCCGAATTTTCATCACTGCATCTTATAAAAACAAGATAGGAACAGTATGCAACAACAAGAATCAGAAAGTTTATCGGAACAAATTGCCCGACACATCGCAGAACAGATTATTAGCGGTGATTTGGTTGAAGGTGAGCGTATTCAGGAATTGCGTATTGCCAAAGAATTGGACGTCAGTCGTGGTTCGGTGCGTGAAGCGTTGTTGTTATTGGAACGTACCCATCTCATTGAAATTTTTCCGCGGCGCGGCGCGATTGTGTCGGAAATGTCGGCCCAGCAGGTGCGTGCCCTGTTTGATACCTGCAGCCTGCTGCTGGGGCAGATTGTACAGCGCATTGCAGAAACCTGGCGCCATCATGAAATTGAACAGCTGCAAAAGCTGATGGAGCAGATTGAGGCCGAATACCGGCAGGGCCATACCGAAAAATTTTATGATCTAATTTTTCAATATCTGGCGCAGCAGCCTGATATGGTGGGAAATTTATACTTAATGAAGTTCTATCAAGAGTTATTGCCATCGTTAAGACGCAGTTACTTTTTGACCTTAAATACTTCGCGTCGGGAGTTACAGGAATCTTTTGAATTATTTAAACTGGTGAGTGATGCAATTTTAAGCAGAAAATCACAACAAGCCACTTTATTTATGGAAGATTTTTGCCGACACTTGCGCAACTTGGTGTTGGAATCTCTGACCCGTATGAAACAGATCGAGCTTGCATGGGCAAGACGTTCACGCCGTTAATTGGGACATTATGCGTTTAAGCAGTTTAAAACTTTCTGGCTTCAAATCTTTTGCCGACAGTACGACCTTACATTTTAAAGCCAACCGTACCGCTGTGGTGGGGCCGAATGGTTGTGGTAAATCCAATGTGATTGACGCCATTCGTTGGGTGATGGGCGAATCTAGTGCGCGCCAGTTGCGTGGCGGCAGTATGCAGGATGTAATTTTCACAGGAACTGCCAAACGCAAACCTGTAGGTGTAGCCAGTGTTGAACTGCGTTTTGACAATACCTATGGCAAATTGGGCGGTGCTTATAACGCCTATAATGAACTGTCGGTACGTCGGCAGGTCAACCGTGATGGTAAGTCTGAATATTTTTTAAATGGAACCAAGTGTCGTCGTCGTGACATCACCGATATTTTTCTGGGTACAGGTTTAGGCCCGCGTTCTTATGCAATTATTGAACAGGGCATGATTAATCGTTTGGTTGATGCTAAACCTGAAGAAATGCGGGTGTTTATTGAAGAAGCGGCAGGCGTGTCACGTTATCAGGCGCGTCGTCGTGAAACCATGCTGCATTTGGATCACACCACGCAGAACTTGGCGCGTTTGGAAGATATTGCTTCAGAACTAAAATCGCAATTAAAAACCTTAAAACGTCAGTCAGAAACAGCAATTCAATACAAAGCGCTTGAGAGCGAAATTCGCACCATTAAAGTCGAAGTGTTGTCTTTTCAGTGTGAACAAAGTGTACGTTTACAGCAAGAATATACCCTGAGTATGAATGAGTTAGGGGAAAGTTTTAAATTGGTGCGCTCTGAGCTGACCACTTTGGAACATGACTTAACTGCGACCAGTGAGTTGTTTCAGCGTTTGATTCAGCAATCGACACCGCTACAGCAAGAATGGCAACAGGCAGAAAAGAAACTGGCTGAACTGAAAATGACTTTGGAACAAAAACAAAGTTTGTTTCAGCAAAATACCGCGACTTTATCGCAGCTTGAACAACAAAAAGCACAAACCAAAGAGCGTTTGCAGTTGATTGAATTGCAGCTAGAGAGTTTGGTCGATCAGCAAGAAAACCAACAGGAAAATCTACAGCAGCAAGATCATTTGGCGCAGCAGCAGAGCCAGCAATTTCAGGATTTAAAAGCACAGCAACAAACCCAAGCTGCACAATATGCGCAAGTCAAAGCGCAAGTAGAACAGCAACAACAAAAGCATGTGCACATGCAGGCGCAAAGTGAGCAGTTAGCCAAAAATATCAGCCGTATTGAACAGCAAAAACAAACCCTGACACAGCAGTTTGCACAAATTCAGCCGCAAGATCAGCAAGAGGGAATGCAACAACTGCAAGACGAAAAGACCCGCTTGCAGGCTGAAATGCTAACACTAGAACAGAATATTCAAGACAGCACTCAGCAACTCGCCACGTTGCAGACCAACTATAATGAGCACAAAGCACAGTGTGCGACCTTAAAATCTGAGATTCAGATTTTGCAGTCAGAACAGAAAAACCTCAATCAATTGCTCATTAAGCAAAGTCCAAAAGCCCAAACCGATGTGGTGCAGTTGATGCAAGTATTACAACTTGCAGATGTGGCGAAACCACATGCCAATTTAATTGAAAAGTTCTTGGCTAAATGGTTATCTGCGCAGGTGGTAGAAGCAGATATTGAATTTCAGGACAGCCGCGCACGTCAGCTAAAAATTCATTTGGCTGTAGATTCAAAAACATCAAAAATACAGCTTTCGGAGTGTGAGTCGCTCAGTGACTGGATTGCTTCACCGCAAAGTAGCTTGTGGCAAAGTGTCGCAATTACAGAAAGTTTATCGCAGGCTTTGGCATTGCAAGTGCAATTACAAGCAGGGCAGTCTATCCTTAGTTTAGATGGTTATCATGTGGGAGCAGACTGGGTAATCGGGCTGTTTTATGATGAAGCGGCACAGGCAGGGCAAGGGGCATTAAGCCATCGGATTCGCTTGGATGAAATTGAACAGGCGTTGGCGTTGCAACTGCCACAATATGAGCAAGCAGAACAGCAACTGCCTGAATTGCAGCAACAGGTAAAACAGTTACAGCAGCAATTGCAGCAACAACAGCAACAGTTCAAACAGCAGCAGCAAGCCCTGCAAACGCTAGATGTGCAAATGGCGAAAGCCGAAAGTGCGGCACAGGCTTTTGAGGTACAGCAACAGCAATTACAGCATCAATTGGCACAATTAGATGAGCAGCTTGAAGAAGATGCCATGCAAAAAGATGATCTGGAAATTGATTTGCATGCTTTGGCTTTTAAACTTGAGCAAGCCTTACCGCAGTATAAAACCTTGCAATTTCAGGTCGAGCAGCTGAATGAGCAGCTGGATAGTTCACAGCAACAGTTTCAGCAGCAACAACAAGAAGTGGAGCTGTTACGCCGTCAAGCGGTACAAACTCAGCAGCAAATTGAACTGTTAGAAAAAGATGCCACTTTTTTAAAAGCACAATATCAACAAATTGTGGCGCAAATGGAACAAGCCAAAAAGTTTGTCGATCCTGTTCAGTTGGAATTGCCTGCCTTAGAAACTCAGTTTTCAGAGCAGCAGCAACAGACTGAAAAGCTGCAAAAAACTTGGCAGGAATGGCAAGTGGAGTTGAACAGTGTGCAGTCCAAACAGCAGCAACTGACCGAGCAACGGCAGCAGCAACAGCAGCAAGATGAACAATTACGTGCCAAACTCGAAGAAAAGCGCTTGGCATGGCAATCGGCAAAGTCGGACTATCAGCATTATTCTGAACAGTTAAATGATTTAAACAGCGAGATCATCACAGGTTTGCAGATTGATGTCGCTGCGCATCAACAAAAACTGGCGAAAGCACAGCAGCAGTTTGATAAATTGGGTGCGGTCAATTTGGCGGCTTCGGAAGAATATGAAGAAGTATCTGCCCGTTTTGCAGAATTAAGCCATCAAATTGAAGACTTGGAAAATACTGTTTCCCAGTTGCAGGCGGCAATGAAAAGTATTGATCAGGAAACTCGTAAACTGTTTATGAACACTTTTGATCAGGTGAATACCGAATTGCAGGAGCTGTTTCCTAAAGTCTTTAATGGCGGTGAAGCGAGTCTGAGCTTGGAAGATGACTGGCAATCTGGGGTAAAATTGATGGCGCGCCCACCGGGTAAGCGCAACAGTTCTTTGGCCTTACTTTCAGGGGGTGAAAAAGCACTGACAGCTTTGGCTTTGGTTTTTGCAATCTTCCGTTTAAACCCAGCGCCATTTTGCGTACTCGATGAAGTTGATGCACCGTTAGATGATGCTAACGTGGGGCGCTTTTGTAATTTAGTAAAAGAACTTTCTGAACAAGTGCAATTCATTTACATTACACATAATAAACTTGCTATGACGATGGCAACCGACCTCTTAGGTGTTACCATGCCTGAACCGGGAACCTCAAAATTAGTAACCGTAAATTTAGAAGAAGCCGCAGAATACGGCCTAGTCGCGGAGGCATAATATGGAAATCACCACAATCGTTGGAATTGTCATCGCTATTGTGATCATGGCGTTTGGTTTGAAAATGATTCTAAAAAAACCTGTAGATTCAGCGCCATCCTTAGATTCGGAACTGCAATTTAATGCAGAAAGCCAAAAACCGATTATTCCACGCCATGTACGTGACCAATTGCAAAGCGACGCTACGCCACCGCGTGTGGAGCCGACTTTAACGGTAGATGAAGTTACGCAAGATGCGCCTGCCAAGTCTGAACCACAGGCTTTAACGGATGATGTCGTGGCTTCTTCAAGCACAGAAACTGACAAAGTTGAACCGAGTTTGCAGGCAAATACAGAAAATTCTGAGCTTGATCCATCCACAACGATATCGAAGTCTGAAGTTGCACAAGACACGCCAAGCCCGACAGCGACAACTTCAGAATATTCATTATCGGATGAAATTCAGCAAGTGATTGTAGAAACTGAACCGAATGCGCAGACTGTCGAGCAAAACAAAGCTTCGACTGAATACAGTCTGAATCAACACATTGAAACTGCCGAAATTTCAGAATTTAATGAAGAAAGCAGCATTTTAGATTCGCATTTGCATGAACAAAAAATCATGGATGAAGAAAGTGCCTTGGCAACCGCTGAATCTTTTATCGCGCTGAATGTCTTCCCTGAACGTCGCATACTTTCGGGCGATAAAGCCTTAAAAGTCTTGATGAAATATGGTTTACGTTTCGGTGAAATGTCATGTTTCCATCGCTATAACGAAGATGGCACTAAATTATTATTTTCAGTTTTACAAATTAATGATGAAGGCGCAGATGGTTTTGATTTAGAAACTTTATCGAGCGAACAAGTTAAAGGTTTAGCGTTCTTCCTCGCTTTGCCGCACAGCGATGTGCAAAATGCCTTTGATACCATGGTCAGCATTTCAGGACTGATTGCACGTGAAATTGATGGAACGGTCTATGACCAAAACCATTTAGAGTTTACTCCACAATTACGTGAACACTGGCGTCATCAGGCGATAGATTATCGTGCTGGTCAGGCAAGTCATGCCTAGAATTGCGATCTCGTACTGGGTATAAGCTACGTCAAGTGTTTGGCAATTGAACTGAGTGCAGTAGGATAAATTGCAACTTTGCAGCCGCATTTTTATAATGTGCGCAGCAATACAAGCTGTAGCATGCGCTACATAGAAAAAATTGAAGGGCGGAACAAGACCGCCCTTTTTTATGGTGGAAAATATGTCTGTAGATTTAACCGTCGTGGCGCAAATGCGTCAATTGATTCAACTGCTTGCCAAGCACAATCATGCCTATTATGTGATGGATCAACCGACAATTGCAGACAGTGAATATGATCAGCTTTTCCATCAACTAAAAGCGTTGGAACAACAGTATCCAGATTTAGTTCAACCCGATACACCGACCAATAAAGTCGGTGGCACACCTTTGGCAAAGTTCACCACGGTTACACATGCTGTGCCAATGTTGTCTTTAGGCAATGTGTTTAATCAGGAAGAATTATTTGCCTTTGCAAGACGTGTCGAAGAGCGTTTGCCCAACCAAAATATTGAATACGATGTCGAACTCAAATTTGATGGTTTGGCGATTTCACTTTGGTATGAACATGGTGTTTTAGTGCGTGGTGTGACCCGTGGTGATGGGGAAACAGGGGAAGACATTACCCACAACGTCAAAACTATCCGCAATTTACCGAAAGTTTTGAGTGCGACAGAAACGGCTATTCCTGAATTTTTGGAAGTGCGTGGTGAAGTGTTGATGCCAAAACTTGGTTTTGAAAAACTCAATGCGGCCAATACAGCCAAAGGTGAAAAAACCTTTGCCAATCCACGCAATGCAGCAGCAGGCAGTTTGCGTCAGTTAGACCCGAATATTGCGGCTTCACGTCCTTTAGCATTCTATGCTTATGGCATTGCGCAATGTGTGCCGCCTCATGGACAAAGCACCATGTCCGACAGTTTGGCATGGTTGGGGCAGTTTGGTTTTGAAATTGGCGAACGTCATTTTGTCTGCAAGAGCATTCAAGATGTTCAGGCGGCCTATGAGCAAATTAACCTTGAGCGTCCGAATTTAAGCGTTGAAATTGATGGCATGGTGGTCAAGGTCAATGACTTGAAACAGCAACAGCAATTGGGCTTTTTAAGTCGTGAGCCGCGCTGGGCGACTGCCTATAAATTCCCTGCAGTTGCCGCTTTAACCACCATTGAAAATATTGATTGGCAAGTGGGGCGCACAGGTACGTTGACGCCTGTGGCACGTTTAAACCCCGTTGCGGTAGGTGGTGTGACGGTATCCAATGTTACTTTGCATAATATTGGTGAAATTCACCGTTTGGATGTGCGTTTAGGCGATACGGTCAGTGTTTACCGTAGTGGTGATGTGATTCCCAAAGTTGAAAAAGTCTGGCCAGAATTCCGCCCTACAGATGCACAGGAAGTCCATTTGCCAGAACAATGCCCTGTGTGTGATTCGCCTGTGGTGATGCCTGAAGGTGAGGCTTTGGCGCGTTGTTCAGGCGGTTTGTATTGTGCCGCACAACGTATTGAAGCGATTCGTCATTTTGTCTCACGTAAAGCCATGGATATTGAAGGTTTGGGTGATCGTTGGGTGGAGTCATTACTGCATCTGAACTTGCTACAAAATGTGGCTGATATTTATCATTTACACGAACACCGCGACACTTTGCTCGGCATTGAAAAAATGGGTGAGAAGTCGGTTCAAAACTTGATTGACTCGATTGAAAACAGCAAAAAAACTACTTTGGCTGCGTTTATTTATGCCTTGGGAATTCGTGGTGTGGGCGAAACCACCGCGCGGATGCTTGCCAATACTTTTCAGACTTTAGAGGCTTTGCGTGAAGCTGATTTAGAAGCATTAAAGAAAACTCCAGATGTGGGAGATATTACGGCAGAATGGATTTTGGACTTTTTCCAAGCGCCGCATAATTTAGAAGTGTTGGATCGTTTATTAGCGGCAGGCATTCATTGGGATGCTCCGATTGCACCGACACGTCAGCCTTTGAATGGTGAAAGTTGGGTGATTACAGGGACGTTGAGCCAAATGGGACGCGATGAAGCGACTCAGTTGTTGCAGGCCTTGGGTGCGCGAGTCAGTGGCAGTGTTTCAGGTAAAACCAAATGTGTCGTGGCAGGTGAGAAAGCTGGCTCAAAGCTGGAAAAAGCCGAGAAGTTGGGTGTGCAGGTCATGAATGAAGCTGAGTTTATTCAGCTGATGCAGGAATATGGTGTGCTTGAATAAGCATCATCCTACATTTTATCCACTAATAGGTACAAAGGCACTTCAACGATGAAGTGCCTTGGTTTTTACTGAGAGAAGTCGAAGGTTTAACGTTTCTTCACAATGCCATCATCAATGAGTTGCTGAAAATGTTCGACTAGACTGGTTTCAATATTGCGGTAGTGCATACCCAATTCACGCTGACTTTTTTCCGCATTAAAATAAATTGGGTAGCCCATATTCAGTTCCACAAATTTACGGGAAAAACCAAGTAGAGGGCCAAAGGCTTTAAAGGCAAATTTAGGTAACTGATTGCGTGGGAAAGGGTATTTACGTCCAAAGTGCTGCGCTAAAATTTTGCCCATTTCCAATAAGCTGAGTGTGCCACCGCTAATAATATAGCGACCTTCAGCAGCAGGGTTGAATGCGGCCTGAATGTGAGCATCGGCAACATCACGCACATCGACAATGCCATTCCACATAGCAGGGACACCTGCCAAGGTCATACCGTTGGCAAACTGCAATAACACTTCCACGCTGCCCGATTGGGTGTTTTTGGTCAACGATGGGCCAAGCACCAAAGCAGGGTTGATACAGACCAAATCCCAGCGGTTTTGTGCCTTTGCCATTTCCCAAGCTTTGCGTTCAGCTGCCACTTTTGAATAAGGATAAGGCTGATGCTCAGGGCTGCTGCTGGTATTCCAGTGACTTTCATCAAAGCGATTATTGGCCGTATTTAAAATATCAATCGCATCGCCATAGGTTGCAGCAATACTTGAAGTCACCACTACACGCTTTACCGATGCAGTACGATTAACGCTGTTTAACACATTTTCAGTGCCAATTACGGCAGGTTCAATAATGTCTTTAACTGCATCTTTATAATTGGTGACCACAAAAGGCGAGGCCATGTGCAGCACGATTTCACAACCTTGCATGGCGGCATCAAAAGCACCTTCTTCAAGTAAGTTGGCTTGGAATAATTGTAAGTTGCCTGTGCTTTTTGCCGCGATATCAGTCAGATGTTGAAAACTGTGGGTTTTATTCAGATCACGCACCGTCGCGTGTACGGTATGTCCTTGTTCAAGCAGGTTTTTAATGACCCAACTGGCAATATAGCCTGTTGCGCCTGTGACTAAAATGGGTGCAGATGTATTTAGATTTGTCATTATTTTAAGAAAGTGATGGAACTCGTGATTATCATAAAGCAGCTGGGTTTTAAAATCCGCTTTTTAGGCGTTTTTTACGATACTTGAGCGTCAAAGTATGGTTTCTTTCAATATTTACAAAATGATGCAAAATCATTGTATTGTCATTTTTAAAGCTAAGTTTTGCCAAGCAGTTGTTTTATATATGAGAATTTTTAAGTTATATTGCAAATGCGTATGTTTCTCATTTTAATTTTATAAAAATCATGGGTTTACAATAATTAACTTTTGCAATTTTGCCTGAATGTGTCCATAATGACTGGATTAAGAAAGGGAGTACAGCAAATGCGTGGCAATCCAGAAGTCGTAGACTATTTAAATATGTTGATTGGTGGCGAACTGGCTGCTCGCGATCAATACCTGATTCATTCGCGTATGTATGAAGATTGGGGTTTAAGCAAAATTTTTGAGCGCATTGACCATGAAATGCAGGAAGAAGCGCAGCATGCCGATGCTTTAATTCGTCGTGTATTGTTCCTTGAAGGCACTCCAAATATGCAGCGCGATGACATCGACGTGGGTGAAGATGTGGTGTCTTGCTTAAAAGCCGATTTAAAACTGGAATACGAAGTACGTGAAAAATTGGCGCAAGGCGTAAAATTGTGTGAAGAAAAAGGCGATTATGTCAGCCGTGATATGTTGCGTCAGCAAATGACCGACACAGAAGAAGATCATACGTACTGGTTGGAAAAACAATTACGTTTAATTGAATTGATTGGTTTACAAAACTACATTCAATCGCAAATGTAATCTGATCAAAGCAAAATAGACCAAAACCCGATTTATGATAAGTCGGGTTTTTTTATAGATCGGTTTTTATAGATTGGCTTTTTTATATCAATTGGTTTTTTTAAGGATGTATCTTGGTGCTTTGCAGATGTCGATTGAGCCGATTCAGTATTATACTGAGGTGATTTTCTAACTTGAGAGCAAGCCACGTGCAACAACAGATTTTATTGATTACAGGCTGGGGCGGTGGTACTGCACTCTTAAATCCGTTACAGCAAGCCTTAACTGCACAAGGTTTTCGGGTTGAGCTCATCAATATTTTTAACGCTACTGATGCTCAAGTCATGCAGCAACAGGTTGAATTTGCACGTCAGTTTGATGTAATTATGGGCTGGTCACTGGGTGGGCAATTGGCAACGCTACTGGTCGATGCGATTGCCAGCCAATATGCAGGATATAAAACCTTAATTACCATTGCATCCAATCCGTGTTTTGTTGCACAAGCCGATTGGGATACCGCTATGCCACAAGCCACGTTTGCCCAGTTTAAACAATCTTTTGCACAAGACCCAATTCTGACCCTAAAGCGTTTTGGTTTTATGGTGTGTCAGGGTGTCACTAGTAGTAAAACCGACCTATTACAATTACAAAGTTTGGTTCAGCCACAGCCGCAATCTTTGCTTCAACAGGGTTTAAATTTATTGGAAAACTTAAACTTGGTGACTAAGCTTAAAAATTATACAGGTCTGCAGTATCATCTTTTTGCCGAGCAGGATGTTTTAGTTGATTGCAAAGTTGCAGCTAAACTGCAAAATTTAGCTGCAAAGTTTTTAAGCGTAGATGTTTTGCAAGGCTCGCATGGGCTGCCATTGTTCCATGCCGATGAGTTGACTAGCAAAATCTGCCAATATTTACAGAAAAACCCGCCAACAGGTCCATAAGTGACAAATCTCGCAATTTATTTTATCTGTAGACAGGTTTAAGATTTAGCACATCAAGTTTTTTACAAGATCAAGGATGATGGTGGGATGACAGAACAGATGGATTTGGCTTTTGATCGTGAACATCTTTGGCATCCTTACACCTCTATGACTCAGCCCTTAACAACCTTTAAGGTTAAGCGGGCATTTGGCAGCACCATTGAACTTGAAGATGGTCGCCAGTTGATTGACGGCATGTCATCGTGGTGGTGCGCGATTCATGGCTATAACCATCCTGAGCTGAACCGTGCTGTGACTGAGCAACTCGACAGTATGGCGCATATCATGTTTGGTGGATTGACCCATCGTCCTGCTATTGAGTTAGGGCGTTTGTTGCTCGAAATTACCCCACCGAGTTTAGATAAAATTTTTTATGCAGATTCAGGCTCCGTCGCCGTTGAAGTGGCGCTGAAAATGGCGGTGCAATACTGGACTGCACAAGGCAAAACTGAAAAAACCAATTTTATTACCACCCGTTCTGGCTATCATGGCGATACATGGAATGCCATGTCGGTTTGTGATCCTGTTACAGGGATGCATCAGGTTTTTGGCTCAAGTTTGGCGCGTCGTTATTTTGTATCTGCACCACAAACAGGTTTTGACCAAGAGTGGAATCCTGCCGATATTGCAGAATTGGCACAAAGTTTGGCCGAGCATCATCAACAGATTGCCGCCATGATTATTGAGCCGATTGTGCAAGGTGCAGGCGGCATGCGCTTTTATCATCCTGAATATTTGCGTCAAGCCAAATTGCTCTGTGAACAATATGATGTGTTGTTAATTTTTGATGAAATTGCCACAGGTTTTGGGCGTACAGGCAAGTTGTTTGCATGGGAACATGCACAGGTCGAACCCGATATTATGTGTATCGGCAAAGGGCTGACAGGCGGTTATATGACCTTGTCTGCCACATTGACCACGAAGCATGTTGCAGAAACGATTTCGCAAGGTGAGGCAGGTGTGTTTATGCATGGCCCGACCTTTATGGCAAATCCACTGGCCTGCGCGGTTGCAGTAAAAAGTACCCAATTATTATTAGAACAAGACTGGCAAGCCAATATTCAACGTATACAACAGCAACTTGAACAGCATTTAACACCATTGGCTAATTTGGCATGGGTGCAGGATGTGCGGGTTTTAGGTGCAATTGGTGTGGTAGAACTTAAACATGCTGTCGATATGCAAAGCTTGCAACAAGAATTTGTGCAACGCGGTATTTGGGTGCGTCCATTTGGTAAATTGGTTTATGTGATGCCGCCGTATGTGATTACAGCAGCAGAACTAAATACTTTATTGCAGCAATTGGCTGAGGAGGTGGCAGGCATGCAAGGAGCGAGCGCATGAGTTTACTCGATCACTATGCAGAACAGCTTGATCAGCTTCGCCAACAGGGTAATTTTCGTCAGTTTCGCAGCAATCAACAGCAAGGTAAAACGATTGAAATTCAGCAACAGCAGATGCTGAATTTATCTTCCAATGATTATTTGGGTTTAGCCTCTGATTTGCGCTTACGTGAACAGTTTTTTGATGAAACACCGAATGCACAGCGTTTAATGAGTGCATCTTCATCACGTTTACTGACTGGAAATTTCCCTGCCTATGAACAGCTTGAAGCCACATTAACGCAATTATTTCATGGGCGAGCTGCCTTGCTGTTTAATAGCGGCTATCACATGAATATTGGTATTTTACCTGCATTGGCAGATGCGAAAACCCTAATTTTGGCCGATAAACTGGTACATGCCAGCATGATTGACGGCATTCGTTTGTCATCTGCCAAATATTTGCGTTATCGGCATAATGATTTGCCACATTTGCAGCAATTGCTGACGCAATATCATGCCGATGATAATTATGAACGCATTATTGTGGTGACTGAATCCATTTTTAGTATGGATGGTGATGAAACTGATTTAGCCGCATTGGTCGCGCTGAAACAGCAGTTTGCCAAAGTTATGTTATATGTCGATGAAGCACATGCGATTGGTGTGCGTGGGCAGCAAGGTTTGGGCTGTGCCGAACTATATGACGTGATTGATGCCATTGATTTTCTGGTCGGGACGTTTGGTAAAGCTGTTGCTTCAGTTGGGGGATATTTGATCTGTGATCCGATTATCCGCGATTACCTGATTAATCGAATGCGCCCGCTAATTTTTAGTACCGCACAGCCACCTATTTGTATGGCATGGACGCAGTTTATGCTGAATCAGATTGTGCACATGCAGACACAGCGTCAGCATTTGGCTGCTTTGAGCTTATATATGCAGCAGGGGATTCAGGCCAAAGGTTTTACCTGCCCATCGACTTCGCAAATTGTACCTGTGATTATTGGCGACTCTAGTGCAACTGTAAGCAAAGCCCAACAGTTACAGACTGCAGGTTTTTATGTGATGCCTGTACGTCCACCGACTGTGCCGCAAGGCAGTTCAAGACTGCGGATTTGTTTAAATACGCAATTTGAAACGGCAGATTTAACACAGTTACTGGATTTGCTTTGAGTGTGCGTATGCGTATAGATAAGGCACAAGTGGCACAGCGTTTTGCCCGCGCTCATCAGAGTTATAAAACGCATGCCGTGGTACAGCAGCAAATTTGTCAGCAGTTAATGGCAAAAATGCAGCAATATATTGTGCAGCAAAAGTTGTCAGATCAACCTCAGCCTTGCTTTGAAAACGTCTTGGAAATTGGCTGTGGTTCAGGGAATTTAACCGACTTGCTACTGCGTGAATTTCAAATTCAACAGCTGACTTTAAATGATTTATATGCCGAAGTGTTGCATGCGTATCTGCATCATCCTCAAACAACTAGTACGCAAATTCATGGCTTAATTGGCGATATAGAACAGCTCGATTTTCCGCAGTCTTTGGATTTAATTTGTTCGAGTTCGGCTTTGCAATGGGTGGAAGATTTTGGAGCATTATTGCGTAAGGCGAATCAAGCGTTAAAGCCGCAAGGGTATTTGTGCTTTTCGACGTTTGGCCCTCAAAACTTGACTGAAATTAAGCAATTAACAGGTCAAGGCTTACATTATTTGAGTATGGATGCGTTACAACAACAGCTTAAACAGCAGGGCTTTGAAGTATTACACTGTTCAGAGCAGCTTGAATCATTAAGTTTTGAACATCCCAAACAGATTTTGCAGCATTTAAAAGCCACAGGTGTCACGGGTACAGCACAAGGGCAGCGTTGGAACAAAACGACTTTAACCGAATTTTATCGGGGCTATGAACAATTTAGTCAGCAACATAGTTCACAGAAAAAAAGTTACACGCTCACGTATCATCCTATTTATTGTCTTGCACGGAGAATGCCATGACAGCTCAAGTTTATTTTGTGAGTGGTATTGATACAGGGATTGGCAAAACCTATGCCACAGGTTATTTGGCCAAGACCATGAATGAACAGGGTATTCAGACCATTACCCAAAAGCTGATTCAAACGGGCAATCAAGACGTTTCAGAAGATATTGAGCAGCATCGTAAAATTATGGGCAGTGAATGGTTGCCTGAAGATGATGACAAGCTCACCATGCCTGAAATTTTTAGCTATCCTGCTTCACCGCATTTGGCTACACAAATTGATGGTCGTGAAATTGACTTTGCTAAAATTGAGGCTGCGACTGCGCAACTGGCGGCAAAGTATGATGCGGTATTATTGGAAGGTGCAGGCGGGCTCATGGTGCCGCTGACCACAGACCTGCTCACCATCGACTATATTGAGCAAAAACAGTATCCTGTTATTTTGGTGAGTTCTGGGCGTTTGGGCAGTATTAACCACACTTTGCTCAGTTTGGAAGCTTTAAAAACACGTGGTTTGAATTTGCATGCATTGGCATATAATTTGAACGATGAATCACAAGACCCTTTAATTTCGCAGGATACTGCCAAATATTTAAAAAATTATTTGGCAAAAAGCTTTCCAAAGGCACAGTGGATTGAAATTCCTGTATTGCCGAATATCTAATCCTTATTATTTTTTTCCAACAAATTTGCCCAATAAAAAAGCCACACATTCATGTGTGGCTTTTTATCAATTTGGCATATTTCAGCTTTTAGAATTTTTTAAAGCTTTTATTGCCAAACGGTTTGCGTGGTGCATTTTCGTCACGGCGTTCACGGTTGCCGTAGCTGTTACCATCCTGACGTGGTTCTCGGTTGCCGTAGCTATTGTCATCTTGATGACGTTCACGGTTGCCATAGCTGTTACCATCTTGGCGACGTTCACGGTTGCCATAGCTGTTGCCATCTTGGCGACGTTCGCGGTTGCCATAGCTGTTACCATCTTGACGACGCTCACGGTTGCCGTAACTGTTACCGTCTTGGCGTGGTTCGCGGTTGCCGTAACTGTTACCGTCCTGACGACGTTCACGCGGTGCAAAACCTGTGTTTTGTGCAGCTTCTTCGGTGTCACGACGTTGCTGACGCAAGAAACCACCACGACGTGCTGCCAACGGTTTTTCCTGCATACGCTCATTGCGACGTTTTGCCATGCCGTACAAACCTGTGCCTTGACGTGGTTTTAACTCAACCGCTTTGGCAAGGTTATCGATGTCATTTTTATCCAATTCCATCCAGCGACCTGTACGTAATTCACGCGGTAAAATTACCGTGCCGTAACGGGTACGCAATAGACGGCTGACTTTCAGACCTTGTGATTCAAAAATACGACGAACTTCGCGGTTACGACCTTCTTTTACCACCACTTGATACCAGCGGTTAATACCATCACCGCCAATTTCAGAGAAAGATTCAAACTTGGCAGGGCCATCATCTAGCACTACGCCGCGCAGCATGTTGTTTTTCAGTTGTGGTGTCACTTCACCCATCACACGAACTGCATATTCACGTTCAATTTCGTTCGATGGGTGCATTAAACGGTTGGCTAATTCACCATCGTTGGTGAATAGCAATAAACCTGTCGAGTTAATGTCCAGACGACCAACCATTACCCAACGATCATTGGCAATTGCAGGTAAGTTATCAAATACAGTCGGGCGTTGTTCAGGGTCGTTGCGTGAGCAAATTTCGCCTTCTGGTTTATAGTAAATCAGAACACGACGACGAATTTCATCTTCAATTTGGAACTGAACTTTACGACCATCGATGCGAAGCTCATCACCTGGTTCGATACGTTCACCCACTTGGGCAACTTGGCCGTTGACACTCACACGACCAGCGGCAATGACTTCTTCCATATAACGGCGAGAACCCAAGCCTACTCGTGCGAGTACCTTTTGCAACTTTTCACTCATGACAGCATAACCTTAGAAATGATCATCAACAGTTTACCTATTCAAGACACAGACGCAGATGCATCGAGTGCCATGAAAGCTTCCTTGGCATCCTGTAGGGGAGGCAATTGACTTAAGGAATTCAAGCCAAACGCATTTAAAAATTGAGGCGTTGTAACCAACAACGCAGGTCTTCCTGGGAGTTCTCGGAAACCTGATTCTTTAATCCAGTTCCAATCAAACAATGTGCGTAAAATTTGACTATTGTTTGATACTCCGCGAATTTGTTCAATATCTGCTCGGGTCACAGGTTGGTGGTAGGCAATCACCGCCAGTATTTCTAGCAGTGAGGGCGAAAGTCGGGTCGGACGTTCAGGCCACACCTGTGTAATAATTGTACGATACTTTGCCCGCACCTGAAAACGGAAACCTTGTGCGGTTTCGATCAGTTCAATCGAGCGACCATGTTGTAACATGGCCAATTGTTGTAAAAACTGGCGTAATTGCGCTTTGCTATATTTATCTTGAAAAGCTTCTTTCAGACGCGCTAAAGACACAGCACTGTCACTGGCAAAAATAATTGCTTCAAGTTGCATTAGCAATTCATGCTGTTGCTCACCTTCAGACAGGTTTGAAACAATCTGTTCTGAGTTCATGCCTGCGCCCCTTGAATACTCAATGGTGCTTCAATACCACTGCTCACAATGCATACCTTCTGCTGGCGAGTCAGTTCTAAAATAGCCATAAACGTCACCACCATACCCATTCGCCCCTGACTTGGCTTGAGTAGCGCATCAAAACTGAGAATTTCACCCGAGGCGAGTTTAGCTTCAATAAACGCAATTCGTTCTTCGAGCAAAACAGGTTCTTGCAAAATTTGATGGGTCACAGGTTCAGGACGGTTAAAAATGCAGAACAACGCATCACGTAATTGATCGGCCGCATAGCCGACATTATTCACAGCAGTGTGTCCTAAGCCAACATTGGTGGCAAAGGTATCACGTTCTAAAACTGGCATTTGCCCAAGGCGTTCCGCCGCTTGCTTGACTCTTAAATATGTTTCTAGGCGGTCAATCAGCTCTTGTTTCGGGTCTTTCTCAATTGCACTGGCGCTTGGTGCTTTTGGCAATAACAGCCGTGATTTTAAATCGGCCAATAGTGCAGCCATCACCATATAGTCAGCAGTGAGCTCAATATTCAGTGATTTCATGGCATCCATATACGACAGATATTGCGATGCAATGGGGGCAATATCTAACTGGAGTAAATCGAAGCCATTTTTTTGAATCAGGTAAATTAGAAAGTCGAGTGGTCCTTCGAAATGCTCTAACAGAATTTCAAATGCTGCAGGAGGAATATATAAATCCTCTGGAATCGACTCTTGCCATTCATCTAACACACGAATGTGTTGGGCAGGTTCCATCGCATTGTGGAGGGATTGATTCATTACAGTATTGGGCCACGCGAATTTTCAAAAGCATGCAAACGCTATTTCCGCTTTAGATAGGAGGAGCGGTAGAGAAATAGCACAAAATTAATAGCGGCTAGTCTAAAGGATATCGTGGTTGAAATAAATCTGTTCTACAACCAAATGTCAAAAAAAGCCAAAAATAAATAGGGGTATTTTCTTGGGTGATGATGTTACAAAGATAACAAATACAGCGTGAATAAAAGGAGTGCTTATTCAAAAGCACTCACATCACCCACACCACGACGTACAATTTGCGGGCTGTCACCCGACAAGTCCACAATACTGGTGGTGCTGAGTGTGCCTAAGCCACCATCAATCAGTACGTCTATGCGTTTGCTGAGCTGTAAATCAATCTCGTAAGGATCATCTAAAGGGTCTTCCTGACCTGGTAAAATCAGGGTGCTGGTCAGTAAAGGTTCACCCAGCTCTTTCAGCAGCATGCGGCAAATTGGATTGCTTGGAATACGCAAACCAATGGTTTTTTTATTCGGATGCATTAAGCGACGTGGCACTTCACTGGTCGCAGGTAAAATAAAGGTCGTCACCGCTGGGGTATTGTTTTTTAGTAGACGATACATGGCATTGTCTACTTTGGCGTAGGTGGCAATGTCAGATAAATCGGCACAAATAATGGCGTATTGGTGTTTAGCACCTAAACCACGAATTTGTGAAATACGCTCCATCGCATTTTTGTTACCAATCTGGCAACCAATTGCATAGGCAGCATCGGTTGGATAAACCACCACATCGCCCGCGCGTATGCGTTCAACCGCTTGGCTGATGAGACGCGGCTGCGGATTTTCAGGATGTACTCTTAAATGCAACATATGAATTCCCTCAGTGCGTAATTGTGTTCGTCGCTTCATTATGAAAGGGGATGGATGTCACTTGCAATCATTGCCCCATGCTTTATTGCATTTAATCTAGATTTTTACGTTCAAATTCTTCAATTTGTAATGTTTTGCCACCTCGGGTGCAGTAACAAATACATTCAATCAAGCGTTTTGCATCGCGTGGTAATTTGGCTTCGCCATTAAAATAACGCTGCACTTGTGCAAAGACATTGTCTTTAAAAGTGCTGCCATCTCCACCTTCACCCGTCAGGTTGTCTAAAGACACGCGGAATTTACGCCCAAACGCTTGAGCAAACAGCCATTCTATTGCCTGCGGCTTTATTTCGACTTGTTCAAACAAGGCTTGTTGTTCTTGAGTGCGACCATCGGGGGCATACCAATAGCCTAAATCGGACAATAGGCGGCGTTGTTCACCTGCAATGGTCCAGTGGCTAATTTCATGCAGTGCACTATTAAAGAAGCCATGCGCAAATTGAATTCGTGCAGGTTGGTCTGGTGTTGCAGGAACGTACTCAGGTTCAAAGTCACCTTTGACCAAGTTCACATTTAGGTGGGAAAACCAGTGATTAAAGTGTAAGATGAGCCAGTCCACCTGTTCCGCTTCCGTATTCAGTTTGGCCCAGTCCGAGAGTTGCACTTGGGGGGGCGAAGTGTCAGAATTGGTGGTTGGAAGTGTGCTCACAAGTGATGAAAAATTCACTTCTGTTTGCGGCTGCAACAGATGCATGACTGTGTTACCCAAAATTGGTCTGTCTAAATAAGTACAAAATTGTATCTTAATCTTTGACAGAGTACTGATGAATTTGTAGAATTGCCGCCTTAATTATGTCAGCAAATACCTTTCCGGCACAGATTGAGCCGTTTAAATGGGCTGAACAGGGCTTTACATGGTCAGGTAACCTGCCATTGTCTCGCTTTGCTCGTATCGCCCGTGAAGCTGTTGGATCAATTGATGATCAATTGGTTAACATAGACTGTAAGCTATCAATGGATGCGTATCATCGCATTGTATGGCTAGATGGTCATATTGAAACGAGAGTTCCAATGGAATGCCAACGCTGCTTGGGTTCTGTAGAAATAGACCTCGTTTCAGATTTTCATCTAGCTCTTGTGGATGATGAGTCACTGATAGAGCGCTTGGATGAGGATGCTGATTTCATTGTATTAGGTGAAAGTGAAGCCACCACCAAAGGCGATTATGATTCGCCTGCGACGGCTAATTTACTGTCACTTATAGAAGATGAATTGTTATTGTTGTTGCCTTTATCTCCTAAGCATGACGCTTGCGAGCATAAGCATCAACCTGCCATTCAGAACATTGCCGAAGAAAAACGTGATAATCCGTTTGATGTTTTGGCAAGTTTGAAAGGTAAACTTAACTGAAAATTATGTTATAATTTTTAGTTAAGACAACTCAATTTGTTCTGATCCATTTTTCGATCTTTGTAAGGAGCCATCATGGCCGTTCAGCAAAACCGTAAAAGTCGCTCTCGCCGTGACATGCGCCGTTCACATGACGCTTTAACCGAGAATGCATTAACTGTAGACCAAGCTACTGGTGAAACTCATCGTCGTCACCACGTAACTAAAGATGGTTTCTACCGTGGTCGTCAATTATTCGCTAAAGCAGATGCTGAATAATTGGTGATGTATTAAGCGTCAAGCTTAGTAGAAAAAATGGGAGCGTAAGCTCCCTTTTTTTGTGCCCGATTTTTGTTGTATTTGGCAATTACTAAAAACAAAATTAAGTGTTAAATTTCCGCTCCATAACTGAGCTTACATGAGAAGGTGTGGGTTGTAGCTGCAAAAAACTACAATTTGCACATCTTAATTAAAGGATTTTTTATGTCTGCTAAACGACTCGAGCAAGCAGCTCAAGCCACTAAAACTGCATTTGTCTTTCCTGGTCAAGGCTCACAAAAAGCCGGTATGTTGGCTGAGCTTGCAGAACAGTTTAGCGGTGTGCGCGAAACATTTGCAGAAGCCTCTGAAGCGATTGGCTTTGACTTATGGCACATTGCACAAAGTGGTGAAGGTTTAGACCAAACAGAATTTACTCAGCCTGTATTACTCACTGCAAGTATCGCTTTATGGCGTGTGTGGTTAGAGTTGGGTGGTGTTGCACCAAAATATTTGGCAGGGCACTCATTGGGCGAATACAGCGCGTTAGTTGCTGCAGGCAGCTTGAGCTTGGGCGATGCCGTTAAACTGGTAAACTTGCGCGGCAAATTAATGCAAAACGCTGTGCCACAAGGTCAGGGCGCAATGGCTGCCATTTTAGGCCTTGAAGATGCCAAAGTGCTTGAGCTATGTGAACAAGTGAATGTGCAAGGTCGTGGCTCGGTAGAAGCAGCCAACTACAATGCACAAGGGCAAGTGGTTATTGCAGGCGATACAACTTTAGTCGAAGCAGTAATGGCATTGGCCAAAGAAAATGGCGGTAAAGCCATTGCCCTGCCTGTATCTGTACCTTCACACTGTTCATTGATGAAACCTGCTGCCGAACAGTTTGCACAAGCTTTGGAACAAACTGCCATTGAGCTACCGCGTATTCCTGTAATACAAAATGTCAACGCTGGAATCGCGGCAGATGTTGCGCAATTAGGTCAGGCACTCACTGCGCAATTGTACCAATCGGTGCAGTGGACACAAACCATGCAATACCTACAAGATCAGGGTATTGAATATATCGTGGAATGTGGCCCAGGCAACGTATTGGCGAATCTTGCGAAGCGTTTACCGAATATCGAAAAAGCATTCCCACTCGACACACAAAGTCGTATGGAAGATGCACTAAATGCCATTTTAGTGGCAGAAGGGAAAATTGCATGACACAAGAACGTAAAGTTGCATTAGTCACAGGTGCAAGCCGAGGGATTGGTGCAGCCATCGCTCAGCAACTCATTCAAGACGGTTTTTTTGTGGTAGGTACTGCCACTTCTGAAGCGGGCGCAGAAAAATTATCGGTAAGTTTTGCAGAAAACGGTGCAGGTAAAGTATTGGATGTCCGTGATGGTGCAGCCATTGATGCATTGGTTTCTGAAATTGAACAAAGCTATGGTTCAGTTTTGGTTTTAGTTAACAATGCGGGCATTACCAAAGATAATTTGTTACTGCGTATGTCAGAAGATGATTGGGATGACATTCTCAACATTCACTTAAAGGCAGTTTACCGTTTATCTAAACGTGTCTTGAAGGGCATGACCAAAGCACGTTTTGGACGCATTATTAATATTAGTTCTGTGGTAGCACATTTTGCGAACCCAGGACAAGCGAACTATTCTGCGGCAAAAGCCGGTATTGAAGCATTCAGCCGTAGCCTTGCCAAAGAAATGGGCAGTCGTCAAATTACAGTAAACTCGGTTGCTCCGGGCTTTATTGCAACTGAAATGACAGATCAGCTAAGTGAAGAAATTCGCAAAAAAATGAGTGAGCAAGTGGCATTAAACCGTTTAGGTGATCCACAAGATATCGCAAATGCAGTGAGTTTCTTGGCTTCTGACAAAGCTGGTTACATCACTGGTACAGTGTTACACGTAAATGGTGGTTTATACATGAGCTAAGCTCAAGTATAAACTTTCAAAATTTTATAGATTCAATTAAACTAACGGCATTAAAAACGCCACAAGCAATGAGGAGAATTCCTGTGAGCGATATCGAACAACGCGTTAAACAAGCGGTTGCAGAACAACTTGGTCTTAAAGCTGAAGAAATCAAAAACGAAGCATCTTTTATGGATGACTTAGGTGCTGACTCTTTAGACTTAGTAGAGCTTGTAATGTCTTTCGAAAATGATTTTGACATCACAATCCCAGACGAAGATTCTAACGAAATCACAACAGTTCAATCAGCAATCGACTACGTAACTAAAAAACTTGGTTAATTGTTGATTTCAGCTCTGCTGAAATGAAAGCCACCGCAAGGTGGCTTTTTTATGCGCTGTCGTTTTTACAATCGAATATGAAAAAGGCGCATTTTGTTAAATGTGTGATGTAGCTTACATTTTGTTACCAGGCTAGTGTCTAATCACAACCGAAGTCGCTTATTTTTTTAGTTATAAATGAATGAGAACAGAAACGTGCTTATGTAAGTGAGCGACGCTTTATAACAGCAGAAAAAAATAGGAGTACCTCATGGGTCTTTTTGATTTTGTAAAAGGGATTGGTAAGAAAAATACAGCACCTGCAGAGCCACAAGCTGCACCAAGCACACCTGCAGAACCATCAGCACAAGAAATTGCCAATAAACTTTTGGGGCATGTGAAAAGTTTAGGCTTACCTGTGACAGGTTTATCGGTGAGTTATAACGCAACTACTGACTTAGCGACAGTGCGTGGACAGGTCAACAGTCAGGCAGACCGTGAAAAAATTATTCTTGCAGTGGGTAATATTGACCATGTTGCACAAGTAGATGATCAACTCACAGTTGCAACCCCAGAACCAGAAAGCAAGTTCTATACAGTAAAATCAGGCGATACCTTATCTAAAATTTCTAAAGAATTTTATGGGGATGCCAACCAATACAACAAAATCTTTGAAGCCAACCGTCCATTACTAAAAAATGCCGATGACATTTTCCCAGGACAAGTGTTACGTATTCCTGCTTAAATTTAAGTGTTTTGAATAAAAAAAGGCGCGCGATGCGCCTTTCTTTATTTTGTTTATAGCACTGTTCTGTCTGTAGTTGTTCTGCTGCGAGATATTCAGGCGCAGTGGTCTGGTACTTCAATCCATCTTAAGGCTGCATATATGACAACATGGCTTTATAAATTTGACGTCCAAACTGTAAAGCGGTGACTTGTATGGTGCTAAAACTTGGGCTGTCACGTAAAAGTTCTGTGTGATACAGAACAGGTGCGGTGGCATCGCCAGTATAGAGAAATAAGCATGCAGGTTATACAGAGACTTAGCTGTCAAGTTTGCTGCAGCCATAATACTTTACGCCAGTAATTGCCCGCCATATACACGCGTGCCAAAGTGCGTTTGGCTTTGTCCAATAAAGTATTGTTCACTTTTTTGTTCTAACTGTAATAAGGCCAGTAAATTTTGGGTGAGGGTGGTCATATTGAGTGGTGCTTTTTATAGATTAAAATTGGGTTTTAGGGCGTTAAGTGGCTTTTTAAGTTGCTGTTTTTATGCCAATATGTGGCTATATTGTGACCACTATTATGTTAAATGATCCATCATATTAGGGTAGCTAATCCATCTGTAGCTCTTAATTTTAAACTCTCTGACATTTGTAAAATCAGACCAAATTAATTTACTGCCCTTAGTCCATTTTAGCGATTGGATACGTCGATTAACTTTTAATTTTTCTTCTTGTGTTGCAGGTCTCAAGTCCCCAAGTTCCCCATAGAGCCTTACACCAGGATAAGAACTAAATTGACCTTGAATAAATGAGGATAACCAAAATAGCTTGCTTGAATTTACAGCACTGATGCAAATATTGTTATTTGTTTGGAGATTTTCTGCGAGTAGTTTAGAGAATGAATCGAATAGAAAGCCTGTTCCATCATCATTTAAGAAAACTGTTCCTATTGGGGTGATGTTAGGTATGCCCTCTATAGAAACACTCGCAATATTTACATGCATATTTGCTTTTTGTGCTTTAGAAAAAACATTTTTAACTAGACTCCATTTACTTAAGTCAAGATTCATTTTTATAACCCCTTATTCTATTTATTTTTAACTTACATCTAATTTTAGTTCATTGATCAATAGAACTAATTTTATATTTTATAGAGTTTTTAAATTTAACATAATACAGCTTTAACTCCAAAAGCTGTTGGATATTATCCTTTTTGATTTTTTAAAGTAAATAAAAAAATAGAGCCATTAGGTAATCCTCCCATAAATAACCGAAGTTAAAAGTAGAGGTTAAGCAGCCATTAGAGGTGGCTTTCCTTTGTTAGCTTGATGTGGTCTTTCATGGTTGTAATGCCACAACCAGTTTGTTGCATAATCTTGTACTTCATCCAAAGTATCAAATAAATGCTTGCTCAGCCAACTATAACGTATGGTCCGATTATAGCGTTCAATATA
>NZ_JACASN010000023.1:0-49987 GCF_013390985.1 Acinetobacter sp. Swhac1
TCAGGAAAAAGACCGATGGTACAGCGGAAGACCGCCGCGAATACCGACAACAGCATAGTCAACCAGTGATGCAACAACTATATGAATGGCTCAACCAACATCATCTGACAGTGCCATCGAGTTCTCCCACCGCCAAGGCCATCAATTACACTCTGAAGCGTTGGCCAGCTTTAAGCCGCTATCTGGATGATGGCAATCTACCGATTTGCAATAATTGGGTCGAGAATCAGATGCGTCCCTGGGCGTTGGGGCGCAAGAACTGGCTGTTTGCAGGTTCGCTGCGCAGTGGTCAGCGAGCGGCAAACATCATGACGTTAATCCAGTCAGCAAAGCTGAATGGCTTGGATCCGTATGCCTATTTAAGTGATGTGCTGAAAAGGCTGCCGACACATAAAGTGACCCAGATTGAAGAATTGCTGCCGCACTGCTGGAAACCTAAATCGAATTAAAAAATAGGTATGGGATTCAGCGGACGCTTACTTTTATAGTAGGTTCATGAACTTAATACAATAAAAAATCTAAAATGACTTTAATAATATTTTGAAAATATTAGAAATTATTCATAAATAAATCTATGAAGTAGACTTTAGGTGAACATAAGTTAAATAAATAACACCTGTCATTTTGTTCATTATTTCTGATGTGGCTTTGATGGCTTAAGTCGTAAAATTGAAATTAGATGTTTTTGTATAGATCCAAGTATTAAGTCATCATTACGGTTTTTACGTACCACACCATTGGCACGTGAAAAAGTTGAAAGCTTATATTTGTATGTCTTACGTCAAAAAGCCAAACAAAAATCGTAGCTATCAAAACTCAGCATAATATTTTATACCAAACAGAAAACTAAACTTAGTGAATAGCCAATGATTTTGTAGATACCTTTCAATTAGTTAGTGGTAGACTGCCACCACTCTCCTGGCAAAATTTAGTCTATATCCCTATGGTTTATTTAAAAACTTATTTTCTATCTTTACTAGGCTGTATGATCAAAATCATACTGGCACTCAACACTGTAAATTTGAGAATGAATCTGTACGTACAGACTCATTCCCTATCTATAAAGATATTAGAAATAGTTACATAGAGTTTATTTCTAACTTATTCAAATTTGTCGTTAAAATTAGACTTTACTACGGATGAACAATAATTTTTACTGCAGACTCATTATTATGAATCAGCGTTTCAAAGCCTTTAGAAACAAGATCATCTAATGCAATCCGTTGGGTAATAAAAGGTTCTAGATTAATCTTACCTTGCTCAACTAAACGGATAGTTTCCTGATGATCATTTACATAAGCAATCGTGCCACGAATATCTAGCTCTTTCATCACCACACTATGCACATTAATTGTGGCAGGATGGCTCCAAATAGAAACGATAACGACTACACCAGTTGGTTTCATTGCTGCAACGAGTGTATCCATGACTTTATTGACACTACTACATTCAAAAGCGACATCTACACCGCGGTCTTCTGTAATTTTCATTACCTCAGCAACTACATCAACCTTAGATGGGTCTAGTACATAATCGGCAACACCCGCTTCTATCGCTTTTTCTTTACGTTTTGCACTCAGTTCAGTAATGATGACCGTGAGACCTTTAGCCTTTAAAATAGCAGATAAAAGTAAGCCTATTGGGCCTGCTCCACCAACCAGTGCGATATCGCCAGCTTTTGCGCCACTTCTGACATAGGCATGATGACCGACAGATAAAGGTTCTATCAATGCTGCTTGGTCTAAAGGAATATCATTTGAAATAGGATGAACCCAACGCCGCTGAACTGCAATTTTTTCAGAAAGACCACCACCGCGTCCGCCTAAACCAATAAAGTTCATATTTTTTGATAAATGATACTTATCATTGGGGCCAGTCGGCACATCGTCAGCAATGATGTAGGGTTCAACTACGACATGTTGCCCAATTTGGATATCATCTACACCCTCTCCAACTGCATAAACCACGCCTGAAAATTCATGTCCCATTGTTACAGGTGCAGATTCTCCCGAAATTGGGTGTGGGTGACCACAAGGTGGAATAAAAATAGGACCTTCCATGAATTCATGTAAATCTGTACCGCAAATACCACACCACGCAACTTGAATTCCAACTGTGCCTGGAAGTACTTTCGGTTCAGGGATATCTTCAATTCGAATATCCCCTCGGTCATAAAAACGAGCTGCTTTCATTGTGTATTCCTTATGTTGATATTAACGGTAAACCATTCCACCATCTGTCAAAATAGACTGACCTGTAATATAGTTTGCATCCTCGCTGGCTAAAAATGCAACTAATGCAGCCACGTCATCTGGTGTTTCAGCACGTCCTAAAGCAATACCATCTACATATTTTTTATACGTTTGACCAATTGGTGCACCTGTAATTTCAGAGAACCGCTGATCTATTTCGACCCACATGTCTGTACCAACAACACCCGGACAATAGCTGTTTACCGTAATTTTAGCACTGGCATATTCTTTAGCAGCAGCTTGCGTCAATGCACGAACTGCAAATTTAGTTGCCGAATAAACACCGAGTAAAGCAAAACCTTCATGACCTGCTATTGAGCATGCATTAATAATTTTTCCAGCCTGTTGGCGTTGTTTAAATTTATTTGCTGCGGCTTGAATCCCCCAAAGTACACCACCGACATTGATGTTCATAATTTGATTAAATTCACTCGGCGTTACTTCTGCCAAAGCTTTGACTTGTGCAATACCTGCATTATTAATCATGATATCAAAACCATTAAGTGTCGATTCTGCATGATTAATAGCGTCACTGATTTGTATTGGATCTGAAATATCCGCAATAAATGCGGTGGCTTTTACGCCAAAGGCTTCAACCTCTTGTTGAACAGTATTTAACTTTTCTTGGTGAAGATCGACCAATCCAATATGAACACCTTCTTGTGCTAAACGTAAGGCAATACCGCGTCCAATACCTTGTGCCGCACCCGTAATTAATGCAACTTTATTGTTTAAACCTCTAGGCATGTTGCGACTCCTTAGATATGAATTGCACGTTGCATCGCAGACAAGACCGACTCATGCATCGCCTCAGATAAAGTAGGATGAGGGAAAATGACCTGTGCTAAGCTTTCATCGGTTGCTTCTAGATATTTTGCGATCGCAAAACCTTGAATGTGTTCGGTGACTTCATGTCCAACCATGTGAGCACCCAACAATTCACCCGTTTCCTGACTAAAAATGGTTTTAATAAATCCTGCGCTATCGCCTAAAGCCAATGCTTTACCATTCGCTTGTAAAGGAAACTTACCCACATTGATATTCAAGCCCGTAGCTTTCGCTTTCTGTTCTGTCAAACCAATACTGGCCACTTGTGGATGGGTAAAGATACAGCCCGGAATTTGTGTACGATCTAAAGCATGTACATGACTTAGGCCTGCAATTTTCTCCACACAAAGAATGGCTTCATGACTGGCTTTGTGTGCCAAACACGGTGCACCTGCGACATCACCAATTGCATAAATGCCCACTACATTGGTTTTACACCATAAGTCGACTTTAATAAAACCATTCTCAAATTCAACTCCCAAAGCTTCTAGGCCAAGATTTTCAGCATTCGGTTTCACGCCAATAGCTGAAAGCACCTTTTCAACAGTAATGATTTGCACACCTGTGGCAGTTTCAATATGACAATGTACTTGAGCCTGATCAGTTTCTATTTTTTTTACAGTCGCTTCGGTTAAAACCTGCATACCCTGCTGTTCAAATTGCTTTTGTACATACTTCGCAACTTCAATGTCTTCGCTATGGAGAATCTGCTTTGCAATATCAACCAAGGTAACTTGGCAGCCTAAGTCTTGGTATAGGCTTGCAAACTCACTGCCTATAGCCCCCGAACCAATGACCAGTAAAGATTTTGGTAATTGTTCCGGAACTAAAGCCTCTTTATAACTCCAGACCTGATGGCCATCTACAGGAATATGAGGCAAATTGGCCGCACGTGCACCTGTTGCGACAATAATATGCGGTGCAGAAATCTGCTGTTTTTGACCATTCGCATCTGTAAGCTCTAATTGCTCTTTGGCAACAAACTGGGCTGCCGCGTTAAAAACAGTGATTTGATTTTTTTTCAATAATTGACCGATACCTTGCACGAGTTGCTCAGAAACCTGTCTGCTATGATGGACCAGTTTTTGAATATCAAAATCAATCGCGTTAAGCGTAAAGCCAAACTGCCCTGCATGTTTGAACTGCTGCGCAAGCACAGCCCCGCTCAATAATGCCTTGGTTGGAATGCATCCCCAATTAAGACACACTCCGCCTAAGTGTTGTTTTTCAACGATTGCAGTTTTTAATCCCAGTTGCGCTGCGCGAATCGCAGCGACATATCCTCCAGGACCAGCACCAATAACCACAAGATCAAATTGTGTATCTGACATGGCTATTCCTCCTACACCAAAATTAATGCAGGATTTTCGACAAACTGCTTAAATGCCGATAAGAATTGAGCACCCAACGCACCATCAATGACACGATGATCACAAGACAATGTTGCGGTCACCATTTCACGAACAACAATCTCATCATTTTCAACGACAGCACGTTTCTCTGCTGCACCTAAGGCTAGAATTGCACCTTGAGGCGGGTTAATAATGGCATCAAACTGTTGAATACCAAGCATGCCTAAATTGGAAATACTGAAACTGCCCCCTTGAAACTCATCAGGTGCCAATTTTCCAGTTTTGGCACGTGTCACCAGATCACGCATATCATTGGAAATTTGCGCCAAAGATTTACGGTTCGCTGCTTTAATAATTGGCGTGATCAGTCCATTTTCGATGGCTACAGCAACCGAAATATCAGCCTGTTCAAACTGTAAAATCTGCTGATTCTCTTCATCAAACTGAACATTAACTTGTGGAACTTTAATCAGTGCAGCAGCAGCAGCTTTAATCAGCATATCGTTAATGGACAGTTTGACTTGCGGTACAGTACTGTTAATTTGCTGACGCAAAGCCTGAACCGACTCAACATTTAAGTCTATCGTTAAGCGAAAATGTGGTGCATTGCGTTTTGCCGCTTGTAGCCGTGCAGCGATTGCTTTACGCATACCATTCATAGCTACGGTGGTGAATTTTGCTGACTCTGTTGGATACGCATACTCAGTATGTTGAGCTTGTACAGGGTTTTCACGTTGATATACAGCTTCAACATCTTCCTTACAGACTCGTCCACGTGAACCCGATACACGACAATCATGCAAATTAATGCCCCATTGTTTTGCCAAACGGCGAGCAACAGGTGTTGCTAGAACATCACTATCATCTGCTTTAGATTTCGCGGCTTTCGTGCTGGCTTGATGACGTACATCTGGCCAAGAACCACCAGCAGCTTGAACTGCGGCCTGAATATCTTGAACACTGATACGGCCTTCACGTCCAGAACCTGTAATCTGAGCCAAGTTTACATTATGCTTTTCAGCCAATTTCAAGGCATGTGGCGTTGCAAAAATATCATCGCTTTGTTGGTAGCCTTGTAACTCATCAGGAATAGAATATCCGCCCTGAGTCACCGCTTTTGATCCATTACCAACACTGTTCTGTTTAGGAGCAGCTTGTACTTTGGTTTCAACTTGAGCCACATCGACTTTTTCAGGAACCGCTGCTACCGCTTTATTTTCAGTTACAGCAGGTGTTCCACCTAAAGACTGTGCAAATGCTTCAACTTCTGCATCGGAAACTTGAGCGTCTGCACAAATTGCAATGATTCCACCTACGACCAGTGTGTCACCATCGTTAGCAATAATTTTTCGTAGCAGGCCATCAAAAGGTGCCTCCAATACATTGACGATTTTTGTGGTTTCAATTTCACAAATTTCCTGTCCTTTACTAAATTGGGTACCTTCCTGAATCAGCCATTGGGCAATCGTACCCTCTTCCATGGACAAACCCCATTTTGGGATTTCTAAAGTTTTAATTTCGCTCATCCTAAGCCTCCAACGTCTTGCGTACAGCCTGTTCGATGCGTTCTACACTAGGTAGCCATTCTTTTTCTAGTACTGGTGAAAATGGTACGGGTGAGTGTGGTGGAGTGACTAATTCGATTGGTGCTTTAAGATAATGAAAGCCTTTCTGGGCAATAAGCGCAGCCACATCATGTCCGAAACCACAACGTGCTGCTGATTCATCCACAATAACTACGCGACCTGTTGAAGCCACTGACTCTAAAATGCCATCTTCGTCTAATGGAGAAATGGTTCGAGGGTCAACCACTTCAACCGAAATGCATTCTTTTGCGAGCTTGTCAGCAACTTCATTGGCACGATGCACCATCAGGCTTAAGGCAATAATGGTGATATCAGTACCTTCACGTGTGTAATTTGCGACACCAAAAGGAATAGTGTAGGCCTCATCTGGTACTTCGCCCTTAATGTCGTACAATAACTTGTGTTCACAAAAGACTACTGGGTCATCATCTCGAATGGCTTGAATCAATAACCCTTTCACATCATAGGCGCTCGAAGGCACCACCACTTTTAAGCCAGGTACTGAGGCAAACACGTTATATGGCGACTGAGAATGCTGTGCTGCGGCAGAAAAACCTGCACCGATCATGCCTCGTACAACGAGTGGCGCTTTGGCTTTGCCGCCAAACATGTAGCGAAATTTAGCTGCTTGGTTATACAGCATGTCATAACACACGCCGTAAAAATCCATAAACATTAAATCTGCCACAGGTCTTAAACCCGTTGCAGCAGCACCTGCCGCCATACCAATAATCGCTGATTCTGTAATTGGCGTATCAATGACTCGTTCAGAACCAAATTCAGTCCATAAGCCTTTGGTTACACCAAGTACACCGCCAAAACCTTCCAGTTTATTGTCATCGGTATTTTTGCCACCATGCCCACCACGAACATCTTCACCGACCACAATGACACTTGGGTCTCGGCGCATTTCTAATTCAATTGCTTCTTTAATCGCGTTTCGATAACTTTTATTTGGCATTTTTCTACTATTCCTTTAGTAAGAGACGTAAACATCAGTAAGTAACTGAGAGACTTCTGGGTACTTAGCTGCGCGTGCTTTTGCAACGGCATCGTCTACATTGGCTTTAGACTGAGCGTCAATCGCATCGAGCTTGGCTTCGTCAATTTTGTCTTTGACTTTTTCGCGGAATATTTTCAATGGATCTTTATGTTCTTTGACATAATCCAGTTCTTCTTTGGAACGAATAAGTCCCGGATCACCTTCAAAATGTCCATAAAAACGGTTAGTTACTGTTTCAATCACACTCGGGCCTTCACCACGGCGGGCACGTTCAATGGCTTTTTGTGCAACTTCATACACAGCAAAAAAGTCTGTTCCATCTACTTTTTCAGCGGGTAAGCCAAAACCTGCTGCTCGGCCTGCAATGTCTTTACTGCCTACGGCATAATCATGTGCAGTACCTTCACCAAAACCGTTATTTTCAAAAACAAAAATGACAGGAAGCTTTAACACCACAGCCATATTCATTGCTTCAAAAGTTAAGCCCTGATTTGACCCGCCATCACCGGTAAATGACAGACCAATACCACCATTCTTGAGTGTTTTAGCACTTAAAGCTGCCCCAATAGCCAAAGGTGGACCACCACCTACAATACCGTTTGCACCGAGCATGCCTTTATCTAAATCCGCAATGTGCATTGAGCCGCCTTTACCACGACACAAACCATCATCTTTACCAAAAATTTCTAGCATCATGGCGTGAATGTCACAGCCCTTAGCAATACAATGTCCATGTCCACGGTGTGTTGATGTAATGAAGTCCTTATCTGTTAAATTTTCGCAAATCCCTACTGCAACAGCTTCCTCACCGCTATAGAGATGGATGAAACCAGGGATATCACCTGTATTGTTTTCATCGTGAAGTCGATCCTCAAATTCACGAATGTCGCGCATTCTTTTGTATGCTGCTAGCAATTGCTCTTCCGTTAATTGCATATATTTGTTCCTTATTCACTACGCTTAAAAGAAAATCCAAAATTGAATAATTGGATTTTTAAATCGTATATTTATATAAGAATATTTTTACTTAATTTCATATTAGACTAAAAAAATATAATCCATAAAAAGATGAGATAAATATTAAAAACAGAAGGTTATGAAATTAAAAAATTTTGTAAAATTTTACAATAGTTCAATCACATACAAAAACAAACCTTTAACCAACCTTTGTTTTATATGATAAGTTTTTTGCCCTGTTTTAATATTATTAATCCATTTAAATCAGTTTATTTAATATCAGGGTATATATTAATTATTTTAAATGATGGAGTGTTTGTAATGGATTTAAATAACACAGTATTAACTGGAAAGAAGCTACGTGGCGCTGAAAAAATGGCGCGTATTCCAATTAAAGTTGTTCCAACGGAAACGACACCGAAAAAGCCAGAATGGATTCGGACTAAAATTAGTCAACCTGAGGAAGTTCAAATCATTAAGGATTTATTACGACAACAGGAACTACATACGGTTTGTGAAGAAGCGGCCTGCCCCAATTTGCCACAATGCTTTAGCGGAGGGACTGCAACGTTTATGATCATGGGAGATATTTGTACTCGACGCTGCCCATTCTGTGATGTCGCACATGGTCGTCCTAATATCCTAGATACTAATGAGCCAAAGCATCTGGCTGAAACAGTCAAGAATCTAAACTTAAAGTATGTCGTGATTACTTCTGTTGACCGAGACGACTTAAAAGATGGTGGTGCACAGCATTTTGCAGATTGCATTCGAGAAATTCGTCAAACCAGTCCAGAGACTCTGATAGAAATTTTGGTTCCTGATTTTCGTGGTCGTGCAGATATTGCCCTGAAGATTCTGAGCCAAAACCCACCTGATGTTTTTAATCATAATATTGAAACCGTGCCACGTCTGTATAAAGCCATGCGACCAGGCTCTAACTATCAGCATTCATTGGATTTACTCAAGAAATTTAAACACTACTGTCCCGATATTCCAACCAAATGCGGTTTGATGGTCGGTTTAGGAGAAGTCGAGGCTGAGGTTATTGTCTTATTAAATGATTTGAAAGATTACCACGTTGACTATGTCACAATCGGTCAATACTTACAGCCATCTAAGTCTCATGCGCCAATTCATCGTTTTGTTACGTTGCAAGAGTTTAAGCATTATCAAACACATGGAGAGCGCTTAGCGTTTAAAAATATTTGGAGTGCGCCATTAGTACGATCAAGTTATTTTGCTGACCGTCAGTATTATGGTGAAGCTGTGCCTAGCCCTTACATGAGCGAATGAATTTTCATCCTATTTACGTTTATTAACATTTCAGATGGAAATAGCCATTTTCAGCTCATAAGAACACTTTTAAAGTAACTCAAGGACTGGTAAAGCCATAAGATATGATTTAACCAAGCAAAGATAAAAGCATTTAAAATTGAAGCAAGAAGAAATGACGTAAATGACTATAAATTTGGAAACTCATTTCTAAAATTTAAAAATATTACAGTCTGATCATAAAGGAATATGATATGAACCTGTTCAATACCGCATCTGCAAAAAATCTGCAAACAACCCATTTAATTAATCAACATACTGTACATGCGGCTCCTGTTTTAGCCTTACCTCCAGAAGATAAAACGTCTTTATTTCGCCGCTCTATCCAACATAATTATGCCGACTTACTCAAAATAGCTGATGATTCAGATATGGCGATTGGTCTCACAGATCATCAAGGTACTCTGTTATGGACATGGAGTAGTTCTGCAATGCTTTCTTCTGCCGAACAGGTTCATTTTATTGAGGGTGGGCATTGGTCTACACAGGCAGTTGGAACCAATGCGATTGGTATGGCGTTAAACAGCCAAATATCAAGTTGCGTCTATTCTCATGAAAACCAAATGGACAGTGTTAGAGATTGGGTTTGTTATGCCGCACCGATTTGGGACCCAACATCGGGACAATTTCACGGCATTATTAACCTTTCTACAAAATATAAAAAACATACGCCTTTAGGGTTGCTCGCAGTTGAACGCTGTGCAGATTTAATACAGCGTGCCATAAAATTTGAGCAGCAAAATTTTTTGTACATTAAAGCGCTAGGTTCACCTTGGGTTCAATTTAATGGGCAAACTTTAAACTTGAGTCACCGTCAAATTGAAATACTTTGCATTTTAGCTTTGAATCCCCATGGAATTGGCTTAGAAGAGTTACACTATGCCCTTTATGGTGAGCGTAGTGTCAGCCTAAAAACCCTAAAGGCTGAGCTTTCACAACTTCGTAGCCTATTACCTCATTCAATTGAAGCTCGCATTTATAGGCTTAGCTGTGAAGTCCAATGTGATTTTTTACGTGCTGAACAATCATTAAATGCAAATCTTATTTCCAGTACATTCTCACTATATAAAGGTAGCTTTCTCTCTAAATCAGAAAGCCCTTTACTCAGCACTTGGAGACATTGTTTTGATGCCCGTTTGAGCCAGTTGATCTATCAAATAAAGGATATCGATCAGTTATTAAGAATTATTGGGCAGACACATGACCGAATTGATGCTGTACAGCGTTTATTAGAGTTATTACCACAGGACAGTATCCACCGTAATTATTTTTCAAATCTGATTTAGATTTGATCTGTTGCTTCAATTCTAAAGTTTTATTGTGAAACAGATTGAAAAGGAAGCTTGATTTTCATACTCCTTTAATGAGAATGTACGATCAAGTCTGAACTAATACAGAATATCGCTTATAAAGCTTATAAATAAGCTTTTAGTTGTTCAAACAAGTGAGACCACCTCTTTTTGAGTAAACTTTTCTTTATCAATTTTCAGCACGTAGCGGGTATTACGCCCACCACCTTCCAGTTTATACAGCACACCGTTTTCCAAAAGCTCGGTTAGGTGACGTGTTGCTGTAGCCTTACTTACTCCAGTGAGCTTTTGATACTGTGAAGCATTAATTCCGAGAGGGAAATCATTCTCTTCGCCATTGAGTAAACGATTTAAAACTTTATTCTGGGCTTCATTGAATTCGATATGAGAATAAGTGCTCCAAAATTTCGCTTTAGTGATCGTTCGATCAAGTCGTAGTAAAGACCTATCGATACTTTTTTCTAAGGTGTTTAAAAACCAGACCAACCACTCATTGATTGTATAAGTATCATTCTGGCATTTCTCAAGAACCTCATAATAACTACTACGATTTTCATGAATGGCCACGGACATAGCATATAAACGGATACTTTGGTGATCCATTTGAGCTAATGCTAAATCTGTAATAACACGCGTAATACGACCATTACCATCTTCAAATGGATGTAATGTCACAAACCAAAAATGAGCAAGTGCAGCTCGCAATAACGGATCAAGCATTACATCTTCTCTAGAACTATTGAACCATTCTATAAATTCATTCATTAGTCCCTGTAAATGCTCTCCACCCTCAGGTGCTTCAAAGTAAACCTTGGTAGTAGTGCCATAAAGAGAACCACCAACAACCTGCATTGGTGCCTCGTTATCACGAATTTCTCCTACTTTGATTTTTTGCGCAGCATAATTAAAGCGTTCTATAGTTTGAAAAAGCCAGTTATGCCATTGTAATAAGCGCTCCATTGTTAATGGCGCATTATGATTGCTCACTGCATCCATCATGATATTGGCTAAACCTTCATTTTTATCTTGAATGGGTGCAGGATTTTCTTCTGTTACCCCTAAACGCCGAGCTAATGAGGATTTGAGTGAACGAACATTCAACTTCTCATCTTCAATGAGTGAGGATGCGACTAGATTTGTGAGCAGTGTATCTAATGGTAATGCCTCAGCTTCTGGTGATACTTTGCTCTCTCCGACTAATTGACCTATCTTCTTATGAATTAAACGTAATTTTACTGTGACAAGTGCTTCATCCCATTTAAATTTAGTCCAGTTTGCTTTTTGCCATACCCATTTTTTCATAAGCATTCCCCCTACTGCATGAGCCGATTGTAACACCTATTCGGCTCATTTAGTGAGCTATTAATTCAGTTATTCAGCTCATTTATGACGATTGACCTAATAAAACCTAGATTGTGAGCCGAATAATTGGCTTAAACAGCTCATATGGTGAGCCAAATATGCAGGTTATTCGGCTCATTTACTTCTTTTAGCCATTAGGTTGGTTCTGTTAATTTTTTAATGCGATCAGGCTTTGTTGCACAAACCTATGTGTAAAGGCTTTTTCAGCGATATAATTTTCAAATGAAGAAGCCTACACCTAAAATCTATCGTACAACCAATTGGTCCTCGTATAACCAAGCTTTAATCAAGCGAGGAAATATTTCAATCTGGTTTGCTCCTAAGACGTAATGGTATGCACAACCACAAGGCAAGCACGGACGAAATCAAACTTATTCCGATACAGCGATTCAATGCTGTTTAATGATCAAATCTCTATTCCGTCTTTCTTTACGTATGGTTACTGGCTTTGTTCAAAGCCTGATTAAACTCTGTGGCTTGAATTGGACAGCGCCAGATTACTCCACCCTTTGTAGACGACAAAAGCATATTGATATTGCGATAAGCTATCAGAAAAGTCGTGATGGGTTACACCTACTCGTCGACTCTGCGGGTTTAAAATTTTTAGGTGAAGGCGAATGGAAGCGTAAAAAACATCAGCCTGAATACCGTCGGCAATGGCGTAAACTGCATATTGGTATAGATGTTGAAACACTGCAAATACGTGCCGTTCAGCTTACGACAAATAATGTCAGTGATTCACAAGTACTAGGTGATTTACTGGATCAAATTCCACTAGATGAGCGAATAGATTCTGTCTATACCGATGGCGCGTACGACACGAAGTACTGCAGACAAGTGATTTCAGATCGTCAAACACATGCAGTAATTCCACCCAGAAAGAATGCCAAGCCCTGGAAAGATTCTAAAATAAGTTCAATAGAACGAAATGAGTTACTTCAAACGGTTAAACATTTAGGCAGAACCCTATGGAAAAAATGGTCGGGTTATCACCGTCGTAGTTTGGTGGAAATCAAGATGCATTGCATCAAATTATTAGGAGATAAGCTGACGGCAAGACATTTTCAAAGTCAGGTCAATGAAATTCATGCGCGTGTGGCAGTTCTGAATAGATTTACGGAATTAGGTAGACCTCACACCCAAGTTGTCTCTTGAATTTGAATGGATTGGGGAAAACTCAGCTTTTGAATGTTTATGCAACAAAGCCCAGTCAATCTCATAGTCTAGTTTGAATAAAAACTTATCTATGTACCTTCAATTTTAAGCATGGTTTGATTCTCTCTTTTCAAATAAATGGCCATGCAATACTCAGTAAAAATAATAGCCCTAATACGGTGCAACTAATTTGCCAAAAACGCAAAGGATCTCGTTCAATGATTGCTGGTGGTTTAGAGTTTAATAATTCTTTGGAAGGATGCATTAGATTATGAATGAGTTCAGATAAGGCCTCAAAACGATGTGTTGGTTCAATACTCAGCGCTTGGCCTAAAATTTTATCTAACCATATAGGTAAATCAGGCCGATATTTCCTGATGGAATAGTATTGAACTTTTTTAAGCTGCTTTAAACTGTTACAGCGAGCTAAATCTGTCCCATAAGGTAATTGTTTGGTCAGTAAATAATAGGCCATTACCGCCAAAGAAAATTGGTCTGAATGTACAGATGGCGAATGATCAATAAAATACTCCGGTGCCATAAATGCTAAGGTTCCGAGTGGTCGATTCGCATTTTTAGGATTAATTTCGACCAGGCCTCTTACTGCTGTTGAACCATAATCAATCAGTTTAATTTTCATGGCACTTTCTGTATTTAAAACAATGATGTTTTTTGGCCGTATATCCTGATGCAGCATCTCCAGCCGGTGCATTGCATTTAAAGCCAAAGCTGTTTGTTGCAAAATTGGTAAAATCTCATCGAGATTTAAAGGCTTTTCATGGCGATGCAGCCATTGAGCCAAAGTTTCACCCTGTAAATATTCATAACATTGGAATAAATATTTTTTCTCAGTGTTATGTGGATAACACTGCATCAGGTTGTCATGCTTCAGACGTTTTGATACCCAATCTTCGAGTTGAAATTGCTCTACGGCATACTTATCTTGCTGTAAATCTACCCCCAAAGTTTTTATAACCAAAGGCTGCTGCTGAGTATCGTGTGCCAAATACAGGCAACTGCGATGATTTTGGTGCAAAATCTTATCAATCACATAGCCTTCAAAAACTTCACCTTTACTGAGCTGTTGTGGAAATACATAATCCTGCTGAGTATGAAACTGATTCAGTTCAGGCAACTGTTCTACACGGATCACCTGGAAACTTAAGTTATCATCACTGCCCTGTTCTAAAGCTTTTTCAACTAATCCTTTGGCAAGTTGATTTAAATCTGCATCTATTAAAGTTAAATCTAATAATTGTTGATCTGTGACAAATTCATAGACCCCATCGGTCATTAGTAAAAAAATATCTTTTTCTTTAAGTTCAATATTTCGATAATCAATTTCAATACGATAATCCGCACCTAAGGCTCGACTAAGATAATGCTCTTTGGAAGACAACCAGACACGATGATCATGGGTTAGTAATTCAATTTCATGATCGCGAATGCGGTAAATACGACTATCACCAACATGAAAAACATGGGCTTGTTGCTGTTTTAAAATCAGTGCAGATAAGGTACAGACATACCCTCGGTCTTTATCAAAACGTCCTTGACTTTGTTGAGTCTGTGCATAAAGCCATGAATTGGTCGCGCGGATCACTCGTTCTGCTGAAGTCTGTGTACTCCAGGCATCTGAAGTAGAATAATAATCCGATAAAAAACTGCTGACTGCAGTTTCTGCTGCAATATGGCTGACATTGCTGCTACCGATTCCATCCGCTATAACACATGCAATACCTTTCTGTTTCAGCACATGTCCTTCGGGCAGATATACTCCATGGAAATCCTGGTTCTGTTGTTTAACTCCGGCAGTAGAATATTGCCCAATACTGACTTTTAATGTTTTTTTCATGCTGAAAGCTCAAAAAGGGATCTATATGATCCCTTTATAAAATGATGAATGTTAAAATTCTTTTTTAACACCAGTACGGACATGGGTGGTATAAAGTGCAAGACCTGTTAATGCCAAACCGCCCACCAGATTACCTAAAGCAACCGGCAGTTCATTCCATAGGAAGTAGTCAGCAATCGAGAAGTCACCGCCCATCATCATGGCAAATGGGAACAGGAACATGTTCACGACAGAGTGCTCAAAGCCCATGGCAAAGAACAGCATAATTGGCATCCACATGGCAATAAATTTGCCACTCACCGTAGTAGACATCATCGCGCCAATGACACCTAATGACACCATCCAGTTACACAGCATGCCACGGATAAAAATAGTCATCCAGCCGGCGAATCCGTATTCGGCATAACCTAATGTCCGCTCCTCGCCAATATGCGCAATTTTTACGCCGACAGGGTTTGGATCCGCTGCAAAACCCATGGTATAAACCGCTGCCATGAGCACCGCAACGACTAAACAGCCTGTAAAGTTCCCTACAAACACCAAGCCCCAGTTTTTTAGAATACGTCCCCATGTCACCCCTGGGCGTTTATCTAGCCATGCCAGCGGCGTAAGTACAAACACCCCAGTTAATAGGTCATAGCCCAATAAATACAACATACAAAAACCAACTGGAAACAGGAGCGCACCAATCAATGGTGATCCTGTTTGCACGGCTATGGTAATGGCAAATACCGCTGCCAAGGCCAGAATGGCCCCTGCCATAAAGGCACGAATCAATACATCACGGGTTGCCATATGCAATTTGGATTCACCCGCATCTACTACTTTTTTTGCAAACTCCGCAGGAGCAAGATATGCCATGTTGTCGTCCTCTTTTTCAATATACGGACCTGTTTTTCGAAAAAAAGACGCCTAAGATCATTGAAGACCTTAGGCGCCGTTGCCTTGAATATTAGAACAGGTAATGGTGAATGGCGTCGTTGCCATGTATATCGAAATATAAGCAAAAGCTATGCCACAAATAATTTACAATCACTTAAATATTCATTTTCTATTTAGCATGAACTCTAGAATGCTGTTGGCATGATATCTGCATTATGCGTTCTGCATACATTCATTTGAGAATAATTTGGAGAGGATTATGATTACCCATCGTCAACAAGTAACTGACATGATCATTTCAGCGAAAGTTTTAAAGTCAATTAAGTGGTCAGATGTTGCCAAAGAGATTGGTCTTTCTAAAGAATGGGTAACCGCTGCATGTTTAGGTCAGATGGCGTTTAATAAAGAGCAAGCAGAAAAGATTGGTCAGATTTTTGGCTTAAGTGATGAAGCTGTTGCATGGCTACAAATCGTGCCATACAAAGGTTCATTGCCGACCAGCGTGCCTACTGATCCCTTAATTTATCGCTGGTATGAAGTAGTGAGTGTTTATGGTTCGACCATTAAAGAACTGATTCATGAAGAATTTGGTGATGGAATTATGAGTGCAATTGATTTCAATATGGATATTCAACGTGAGAGTAATCCAAACGGAGATCGGGTGAATGTCGTATTATCCGGAAAGTTTTTACCTTATAAAACTTATTAATTTGTCTTGTCCTGAAATAGATTGACAGTATTCCACTTCAAACCGAGTTAAGCAATTAGCTCAGTTTTAGTTTGCTCATACGTCTGATTCGGGGTGTTCATATTTAAACTTAAATGTGGTCTATAGCAATTATAAATCATGATAGATTCCGCAATTAAGTGATCTAACTCCTTCATGGTTTGACATCGTGTAGTTAAAAACTCCTGCTTTAATATTCCATTAATCCGCTCTGCTAATGCATTTTGGTATGAGAAACACTGTTTCGCAAGTGCGCCATCTGTCATAGAAGGACATACCCCATAATGGTGTAATGCCACCTTTGACAAAGCAACAACGCTTCAGAAGTTGATACGTTGTGCAGGCCATTACATTGTCCCCATTCAGAACGAACTTCGACCAGCTCACCATCCTGAATCCCGTATTTCAATGCATCATTCGAATGAATTTCACAATACGGTTCGGCACGATGTGTACTGAGATGGGCAGATAATCCAGTGCAGCTCATAGCAGGCTCATGATTTTTTCGGTCTGGGCAAATTTCTGAAAAAATAAGGTTAATTTTTCAATAGTAATCCCGGTTCGTTGAGCCACGCTTTCAATCGATGACTCTGTCGAGCTGCTGGCAAGCGCCTGCTCCAGACCTTGAGTATGTTGGGTAACAAAATCCAGATCGGCATGACCATTTTGCTGAAGATACTGCAACAAACCATTAAACAGCGCGACATCCTGACCCGGTAAAATCGGCAAGTGTAAGTCTGCCGCTTCACAGGTTGCAGTAAAGCGCGGGTCAATCACCACCACAAATAAATCCCGCTCTTCTTTGACTTTCATGATGCGCTGATAAAGCACCGGATGGCACCAGGCAGTATTGGAACCGACCAGAATCACCATTTCTGTCTGCTCAAAATCTGTGTAGCTGGCCGGTACCAGGTCTTCGCCGAAAGCCCGTTTATGTGCCGCCACAGCAGAAGACATGCACAGTCTTGAATTGGTATCAATATTGGCAGTACCCAGATAGCCCTTTACAAACTTGTTCACCACATAATAGTCTTCAGTCAAAAGCTGGCCGGAGACATAAAAGGCGATGCTGTCGCGTCCATACTGCTCAATACATTGCTGAAATTTATTGGCAATACTTGAAATGGCATGATCCCAAGTGCTTATTTGCCGCTGCTCTTTTCGACCTGTTATCGGATGTAGAAGCCAGTTTTTTAAGCCAAGTGTATCGGCAAGATGACTGCCTTTAATACACAACTTGCCCAAGTTAGCAGGATGCTGAACATCACCTTCCATCTGAACCTTTTCACCCATCGAGGTTTGGCTTACGTGCGCGTGACACCACAGCCTACTCCACAATAAGGACAGGTCGTCTGAGTAGTTTTTATTTGGGATTCAGTAGAGCTATGTAGTTCCATAACCGGAATACTATTCATTGCTGCTGTGCTCCTTAATCATCCAAATTCACGTGTTTCACCAAATCTCTGATATCTAGTTTTTACAGGTTTGATTTAAATATTTTCTATATCTCAAAAGTTTTAATCCTCCCCAACCCTCCTTTAGCAAAGGAGGGAGGTTCCCCTCTTTTTCAAAGAGGGTTTGGAGGAGGTTTATCCGATTACCCTGCCTTTTTTAATGCAAAATCCCGACCAAAAAGCAGTTTGCTGCGGATATTACTAATTGGTGTCTGGTCTGCAATCAGTTCTGCATACCAAGCCCCATCTTCGGTATCGCCAAATAGCACAGCACCAATGACCTTGTCCTGTTGAATGATGATCCGTTTATAAATCTGACGCTTCTCATCATTCAGCACGATATCTTCGAAATCATTAGTCGGTTCAAAATTACCTGCTGAGAATACGTCACATCCGCTGACCTTCAGTTGGGTCGGAACAGTCGGTGCCTTAAAGGTCAGTCGGCCATGTTCAGCCAGATGCGTCGCACAGATAAAGGCTTGTCCCCATAGGGGTTCAACCAATCCAAAGGTCTGACCACGATGCTCAATACATTCACCCACTGCATAAATACTCGGGTCATAGGTTTGCATGGTGTCATTCACCAGTACTCCACGATTGCAGCGCAAGCCAGCCTGTTCAGCCAGAGTTTTATTTGGTCGAATCCCGACGGCAAAAACTACCAAATCAGCATCCAGCACTGTCCCGTCTTTTAAACGCAGTTGAGTCACGTGGCCGTCTATACCGAGCAGCTCTTCGGTGTTGGCTTCAGTGATGATTCGGATGCCTTTATCTTCAATTGATTTTTTCAGCATTTGACTGGCTTTCATATCCAGTTGACGATCCATAATACGGTCCATCAGATGCAGCACAGTTACATTCATCCCCTGCTGCTTCAGTCCATAAGCTGCTTCTAGACCCAGCAACCCACCTCCAATCACGACGGCATTTTGCTTGGTTTTGCAGTAATCCAGCATGTGGTTAACATCCTGAATATCCCGGAAGCTAATCACGCCTTCAAGTTCAGCACCTGAAATTGGTGGTATAAAGGGTTTGGAACCAGTAGCGAGGATCAGACGATCATAAGCAACGATTTCACCTTTTTCGGTATGAACCTGCTTACGTGAACGGTCGATAGAGCTGGCAGCATCTCCAGCGATGAATCGAATGCCTTTTTCGGCATACCAGTCGGCTGAATGCAGCATAATTTCTGCAAAGCTTTTCTCACCAGACAATACCGGTGACAACATGATCCGATTGTAATTGCCCCATGGCTCTTCCCCAATCACGGTAATGTCATAACGATCTGGCGCCATATCCAGCAAGTCTTCCAGACAGCGCATGCCCGCCAGCCCATTTCCGACCAGTACCAGTTTTAAACGCTCTGTGTTCTGACCATTACTGGAAATATAGGTCTTTTGTGGAGTCGGACTCACCAGAACTTTGCCATTTTCAATTCGGGTTGGAAATACCAGTAATTTCTGGTCTTGCTCTTCCAGACAACGGCCGGTCACCAGACTGAAATGCTGCTTATAAATTGGGGATGCGACTACACGCTCACCTTGCAGATCACCCAGAATGCCACGTGCCATGACATTGGCCAGACTAAATGGATCTTGATTGCTGAGTGCATACACCCGCTGTTCCTGACCCACGCGAAAAATTGCAATCTGCTGATCTTCAATCAGGGCTGCCACACCGGTATTCGGGGTAATCTCATCCAGATTGCAGACTTCGTACCAGTTCAGTTCGTTCATGTCTTTTAAAATTGTCATTTTCATTCTCCCTGACTGTGGTATTTAGGCTTCAACCACTGGAATACGGTTTAAATCACGTTCAGCTTCTGTCTTTGGACGAATCTGGCCACGTACAGGCGCAAACTGAATATTCGGGTCATTCTGCTCAGCTGCTTTGGCATTGATAAAAGTCTTAAAGCGTTTGCGTACTTCAGGATCTTCAATCGCGGTGCGCCATTCATCCTGATAAGTGCCAATCACATGCTGCATACGGCTTTCCAGTTCAGCAGCAATACCCAGTGAATCATGCACAATGACATCTTTCAGATAGTCCAGCCCACCTTCCATATTGTCACGCCATACGCTGGTGCGTTGCAGACGATCTGCTGTCTGGATATAGAACATAAAGAAGCGGTCGATATATTTGATCAGTGTGGAAGTATCCAGATCCGAGGCGAGTAGTTCAGCATGGCGCGGTTTCATACCGCCATTGCCACATACATATAGATTCCAGCCTTTTTCGGTGGCAATGACACCGACATCCTTGCTCTGTGCTTCTGCACATTCACGGGTACAGCCAGATACTGCCATTTTGGTTTTATGTGGTGAACGCAGGCCTTTATAACGATTCTCCAGGAAAATCGCCAAGCCGACAGAATCATCGACTCCGAAACGGCACCAGGTACTACCCACACAAGATTTCACCGTACGTAAGGATTTGCCGTAGGCATGTCCGGACTCGAAACCGGCATTGATCAGTTTTTCCCAGATTTCAGGCAGCTGATGTACCTGTGCACCAAACATGTCAATTCGTTGTCCGCCTGTGATTTTGGTATATAGACCATAATCTTTGGCGATCTGACCGATGGTAATCAGGCCATCCGGGGTAATTTCGCCGCCTGCCACACGTGGCACAATCGAATAAGAACCATCTTTCTGGATATTGCCGAGATAGTAGTCGTTGCTATCCTGCAAACCGGCATGGCTAGGTTTTAGAACAAAGTCATTCCAACAGGATGCCAGAATATTGGCTACAGTCGGTTTGCAGATATCACAGCCCATGCCGTGCCCATGTTGCTGAATCAGGTCAGAGAATGTCTTGATCTCATGCACGCGTACCAGGTGATACAGTTCCTGACGTGAATAGGCAAAGTGTTCACACAGGTGATTGTTCACCGTGACACCCTGACGCTGTAATTCAGATTTGAGAACCTGCGTTACCAGTGGCGCACAGCCACCGCACGCAGTTGCAGCCTGCGTGCATTTTTTCAATGCACCCAATGAAGTTGCACCGCCATCAATGGCTGAACAGATATCAGCTTTAGAAACGTTATTACATGAACAGATGGTCGCACTGTCAGGCAATAAATCGATGCCACTGCCACCTGATTTGGAGGTTGACTGATCAAAGCCCGGCATGATCAGGCTTTCCGGTTGCTCCGGTACAGCCAGACCATTCAGCATCATTTGCAGGAGATCACTATATTCTTTGGCACAGCCCACCAGCACCGCGCCCAGCAGCCTGGTCTTATCTGCTGACACCACGATTTTTTTATAAACCTGCGCGGCTTCATCAGCATAGAAATAGCTCAAAGCACCTGGGGACATGGCATGTGCATCACCAATAGAAGCAACATCCACGCCCATCAGTTTGAGCTTGGTACTCATGTCCGCACCAGCGAATGCATGACTTTCTTGGCCTAGGACATGTTTTGCCGCGATCCGCGCCATGTCATAGCCTGGTGCAACCAGACCATAAATTTTATTGTCCCAAAGTGCACATTCACCAATGGCATAAATGTCCGGATGTGAGGTCTGGCAATAATCATTAATGATAATGCCGCCACGCTCACCAATCAGTAAACCACTTTGGCGCGCCAGTTCATCACGCGGACGAATGCCGGCCGAGAACAGGATGATATCGGTTTCAAGCACCGAACCATCTCCGAACTTCATTACATGCTGAGTGCTGTCACCATCTTCAATACTTGACGTGGCCTTTTGAGTATGTACCTTGACACCCAGGTCTTCAATTTTAGAGCGCAGTATCTGGCCGCCCAGATCATCAATCTGCACCGCCATCAGACGCGGAGCAAATTCTACGACATGGGTTTCCAGATTCAGATCTCGCAGGGCTTTCGCTGCTTCCAGCCCTAGCAAGCCGCCGCCAATCACTACGCCAGTTTTGGCATTCAGACTGGCTGCACGAATGGCATCCAGATCTTCAATGGTACGATAAACAAAGCAATTCTGACGGTCATTGCCCGGGATTGGTGGCACAAAGGCATAAGAACCGGTAGCGAGAATCAACTTGTCAAAACTCAGCACATCACCCTGGCTGGTGGTGACGGTTTTATGGAGCTGATCAATTTCAACCGCTTTAGTATTAAGTCGCAAATCAATGTCATAAGCATCGGCAAAATCACTACGACACAGACTCAAATCCTTGACCGACTTGCCGCTGAAATATTCGGTCAAATGTACCCGGTCATAAGCTAAATGTGGCTCTTCTGCCAAAATGGTCAGCTCAATGTCATCACCGGCCTGTTCCAGTACAGATTCGATGAATTTATGCCCCACCATGCCATGCCCAATCATGAGAATTTTCATATCTGCACTCCAACTATTGTTTTTTTAAAGATGATAAAAAGCCACATATCACGTCTAGGCATTGATATGTCTGCTGATTGAATATGTTGTAAATACCGCGACCCAGCACTTTGTAATGCTGGAGGAAGGGTTGAAACGCTTGTGCGTTTTGTATTGCTGAACAACTGACCATGTCATTTATCCTGTGCTGAACGAAATACCAATCACATTTTTTGAAAATGCAATTACGATCAGAACGGACATCGTTGGCCGTTGTTAGTATTGAAAGTCATCTTTGACGATTTAATAAATGCAGAAACCGTGCCAACTTTTTTAATAGAAAAATGCCTTGTTTCAGGCAGATGATCTACCTAAATGCTTCATTTTGATCAGCTATCAGCTGAAATCCCTAAAGCTGTGCACTAAATTGAACAGAAAAACGAAATTTTATGCACCAATTTAATGGCATGTTTTTTGCTTTAATCCTGCTTGAATATTCCTTAGGCCTTACTTGAAAATATTCCATGTCCAAATTACGAATTGCTCTTATTGATGATGATCTGGAGCGTGCCCAATTCATCCAGGAATCCCTGCTTTTACATGATTTTCAGGTGGTGGCCTGCTTAATCCTGAATGACCTGAATATGGTACATGTCAAAGGCATTCATGCAGATGTGATCCTGTTGAATATGGATCATCCGCATCGGGATATTATTGAAAGTTGTGTCAGCCAATATGAACTCCCGACCGTGCTGTTTACCCAGAACTCCAATAAAGACACCATCAAGAGTGCGATTGATGCCGGAATCACGGCCTATATTGTCGATGGTATTGATCCCACCAAACTAGAAAGCATTCTGGAAATTTCAATTGAACAGTTTCGCAAGCATAAAAAGCTGCTGAATGATTTAAAAGAAACCCAGGACAAGCTGATTGATCGTAAAGATATTGATAAAGCCAAAGCACTGCTCATCCAGCTACATGCCTTAACGGAAGAGCAAGCTTTTGCTTTATTGCGTAAAAATGCCATGAGTCACCGGATTACCATTGGTGAAATGGCCAGACGCTTACTGGATGCACAGAAGCTGTTATTGGGCCAATAAGGAAAAGCATATGTCCACATTAGAAAAAACTGAACTCAATATTGGCTATATTCCTTTACTTGATTGTGTTGCCATTCTCTGGGCCGAAAAACAGGGGTATTTTGCTGAGCAAGGATTAACCATCAATTTAATCCGTGAAGCCTCCTGGTCTAGTTTGCGTGACCGTCTGGCCTATGGCTTTCTGGATGCTGCACATTGCTTGTCTGCCATGCTGCCCGCTGCTGCCCTGGGTACAGACCAGTTACAGGTGGCTTTGCAAACCCCTCTAGTACTGAGCGTGAATCAGGCTTTTATTAGCCTGCGCCAGGATTTGTGCTATGAACTCGGCATCCAGCCTGGGGATGATGAACAGAATACCTCAAAGAAACTGGTACAGGCTTTACAACAGAATCATTCCATCAATCTGGCCTATGTTTATAAATATTCGATTCACCATTACTGTTTAAAAGAATGGCTGGCGCTGACTGATCCACAACTGGCCAAGAATATCCAGCTGATGACCTCTCCACCGCCTTCCATGGTAAAAGGAATCGCAGAACAGGTATTTGATGGCTTTTGCGTGGGAGAACCCTGGAATATTCAGGCCAAACTTGAAGGCTATAGTTTTATCGTCGCGGCAAGCCAGAATGTCATTCCAAAAGTTGCCGATAAAGTCTTGGCCATGACCCAGGAATGGGCAGAACAGCATCCATTTACTGTAGAGGCAGTGGTCAAGGCAGTACAAAAAGCGCAGGATGATTTAAAGCAGTGCAGTGATTTATCAGAAGTATGGGACATGCTGGTAGACTATCAGATTATTCAGTTTGAATGTTCCGCCCAGCGGCATGTCTATGACTTTTACAAGATCAAGAATATCATCCGGAATTTTGTTGGGGAAAGTGCCGAACCGAAAGTCGATGATTTTATCTGGCTCCTGCAGCAGATGGATAAATGGGAAAATATTGAAATGACCGCAGCCAAAAAAAAACAGATTGCGCAATCCTGTATTTATCAGCAAGAAGTGACCGTTGTTTAAAATATTATCTATTCTCATAAAAAAAGACCCAGAAAAATTTTGGGTCTTTTAGATTTAACGTTTTATTTAGCTGAATGCCTGTTGTAAATCCAGTTGAACCGTACCGGGTTTGTCGGAGAGTCAATATTCTGAGAGACTATCCGACAAACCCAGTACGGTTCAGTTAGCATTAACACGTAGGTTGTCAGTGAATTGATGTTGTGTAATAGCCCCCAATTAAAACGGACACTTCTCAATTAAGACCTAGTCAATTGTGCTTGAACTGTGTAATCGCTTGAGATGAAGAATGACGTTCATTCTGCTTTTCAGCAGTTATAGTGATGATTGGCAGTTGAAATATTTCTAAATGTACTCCTGTTCCAGCAGCAGAGCTATGTTGTACATTCAAACCATAAATTAAATTGATCGACAATCGCATCTGCAGTAATAACAGAAATAGAGGCAGACGCTTTTTGTAAACAATCTGTACGCAAACCCTCAGTCTTTACTGTAAAACTAAAATACGGCGTGGTTTCATTGGCTGTGATGACAATCGTATCAAATTATTGAATACCATTTTCTGCATCAACCCAAGGTACCCAACACAGCGATGACAGAATGAAGATTTTTAAAGGCGCAGTGAATATATTCTGTTTGAATTTACAATTGTACATATAAAATCTTGCATTAAAAAAGTAGTGATGCTTGAGGCATTTAGCTGTGCAGATTATGACAATTCGCGTTGAAGGAATCGAGTAAAAGTCTGGGTAAATTGCTGTCCTTGCTCTGTAAAAAACCAATTTACATGTCCAACAATCCAATCATAATAAGCAGCATCGGCATGTTTCAGGTTTTGGGTAATCCCGACAAAATATTCAAGTTCTGAAAATGCGAAATCCAAATGCACAATTTTTAGCAGTTCTGGCAAAATACTAAAGTCTTGTTGTGGGTGTATTTCTGCACAATACGCTTGTAAAAACGCGCTTAAACCCGCTTCATCAACATTAATTTGTGACGTATGTTCTAAAGCCAGCCAATCTATAAAGTTACGCTCAATCGTGACCGCAAGGTCATAAAGCGCTGAATTTCGATCTGATAAACCAAAATCAATTACCGCTGTAATATTGGCATCGGCACTTTGCGCAGACCAAAACAGATTGGAAGCATGCAAATCATTATGCGTCCAAATTTTAGTGGTCTGCTGCAATATATGCTTAATTTTATGATGCGTCTGAGATACACGCTCTAAAAAAACGGCGTCTAAGTTTTTATCGGCAAAATAACGGCTCAATTCAGGGCTATTTTGAATACGTTGCTGAATAGCCGTTACGATATTTTCACTTTCTAAAAGCTGCTGATTTGATACTAAATAACGTACCGATCTGCCATGTAACTCAGGAAAATCCTGCATGGCGACATGCAGTTTCGCAAGTAAACTCCCCACTTTGGCAGCATGTTCTGTATAGAAAAACGGCGTCCAAGATTGCTGATCGACATATAAGTCAAAACCTGCTGCTTTTTCGTAGACTTCATAAGTCCAGTCGCCCATTTCTAAAGCGGTCAGTCCGCAATTCGAGGCAATTAATGTCGCAACAGGAATGTTTTTACTGGCTAAATGTCGCAAAAAAGCATGCTCTTGCAAAATATCTTGCGCATTACGAAATGAACGATGACTGCGTTTAATGAAATACGAGCGACTTCCTATTTTATCTGTACTGACTGCATCCTGCGTGACTTCAATCACTGCGGCTGATGAAAATGGGCGCGGACTGCACCACAAAATTTGAATATTCCCTTGCAAACATGGGTAATACGGTTGCAGGTTGTGTAATTCTGAGACAGTCAGATGTGCCCAATCTTTATGTTCCCAGTCATTCCCCATGCCATGACCTAAATCATGTGTGATTGTGGTCATTTTAGATATTCCTTAACTTGATCAGTATTGTGTAATCGTATATTCCCCATCATCCATCTCAAACAACCATTTTTTAGATGAATATTATCTATTTAATTAACTGTTTTGGCTTGTCGTAAACGTAAATTGACTTCATCTACAATCTGATCTAAACCCGTGTCATAAGCGGCTTCACTCACAAAAGACACCATATTTTGCGTAACTTGCGGTAAATTGTAATCTGCATACCATGACAATGAATTCACTTCTATTTCACGTTCACCCTGCAAAATCACGAATCTTTTTTGCATCCAAGCCTGCAAATTTTCACCCGTATAGGCATCATAAAAAATAATATCGGTCAGATAAAAATCTTTCATCATGTAGGAGTAAGCCACGCTATTTTCTTCTGGCTCATAATTAAAAAAAGGTGTGGTGGTCAGATGAAACTCAACCAGAAAATGACGTTTTAAACGATGATTTTGATATTCCGCTTTGACTTTAATCGGGCAACTGATTTGCGCAAAGTCAATTTCATGTTCAGTATTTTGCTTAAAATATTCAGCCAAAGACCAGACCTGATGTTTAATGAAATCCTGCATTAAAAACTCAGGTTCAAGTTGTGAATTGATTAATCCCAACAGTAAAGATTCAACTTCTTCTTTCGTTAAATAAATGTCTTCAACAATATGCATGCCAATCTCTAAATATGCTGCTGCGATAGAAAAATCCTAACGGAAAGGCTTGTGTTTGTATAGCTATGCAATCGTAGAGCCTTATCTATATCTAACAATCAACCATACAGGTAGATTGAATCTTAATCACATTTTCAGCTATGCTATCAACACATCAAATTTCACTTCAAACACGCCTAGTTGCGTAGGAGTAATCTCATGTCTAAGAAGTTACCTATTTACTTCTCTGACGCTGCTTGGGCGTCATTACAAAAAATCATGGGTATGGATGGTAAGCCTAGCCCAACCTTGAATGCCATTCTAGAACAGATAGAATTGCTGAATGAATATGAGTTTCAGCCTGTTTGCAAACGTACCGTTTTACCGCTTCCAGTTGCTGTTGAATCTATTCCTGCAGGGTTTCCTTCACCTGCTCAAGACTATATTGATAAAAATATTGATTTGAATGAATATCTCATTTCCAATGAAAATGCGACCTTTTTAAATGTGGTACGCACTACCTCTATGGTGAATGCAGGGCTTGAATACGGCGATATTGTATTGGTAGATCGTAGCAAAGAAGCCAAACACCGCAGCATTGTGGTTGCATTAATCGACCAAAAAGACCTGACTATTAAACGCCTGATGATTACAGCCAAAATGTCCAAAAGTGAATTGGCTGAACATTTTGGTGAAGACTATGACCCTGCCACTTTGCCTGAAGCTTGGCTCAAAGCAGAAAGTCCCGACTATGACAGCATTTACCTGAAAGATGGGCAAACGTTTGAAGTCTTTGCGGTGGTGACGTGGAACTTAAAAAACTTGATGGCTTAAACCAGCACACCATAATAAAAGTCAAATAAGCAGAATATACATGAAACCTTTAAAGCAAATTTTTGCGCTGATTGACATCAATAATTGTTATGTGAGCTGTGAGCGGCTGTTTCAACCACATTTGAATCATCGTCCTGTAGTAGTGCTCTCCAATAACGATGGTTGCGTGGTATCACGTTCCGAGGAAGCCAAACAACTTGGCATTAAAATGGCTGTGCCCTTTTACCAAGTTCAAGAATTGATTCAACAACACGATGTTGCTGTCTTTTCAAGTAACTATGCACTTTATGCGGAAATGTCCAGACGTTTTAATAATACGATTCAACAATTTGTTAGTGCCAAAGATATTGAAATTTATTCAATTGATGAAACATTTATTGAACTGAATTCATATTCTCAGCGCGATTTAAACGCACTTGCACAGGAAATTAAAACAACCTTGTGGAAATGGCTGGCTCTTCCTGTTTGTGTTGGTATTGGTCAAAGTAAAACTGAAGCCAAACTAGCCAATCATCTTGCTAAGCGAAACCGCTATTTCAACGGCGTATGTAATTTACTGGATATGGATTTATGCAGCAAAGAAGCCTTGTTTCAACACATTGATGCCGCTGAAGTCTGGGGTGTGGGACGCAAAAACGCTAAAAAATTACAATCATTGGGTATCCGTTCTGTATTTGATCTAGCAACAAGCAATCCAGACCAAATGGAGCGCCAATTTTCTATTTTGATGAAAAAAACCATTCTTGAACTCACAGGTACAGCATGTATTGAACTGGAGCACAATACCGTAAGTAAGCAGCAAATCATCAGCTCACGTTCTTTTGGGCAGCGTGTAACAGATATTCATGCGCTTTCAGAAGCTTTGAGCGATTATTTACAATCTGCTGTGCAAAGGCTCAGAGCTGAAAAAAGTTTATGTGGTTGTATGATCATTTTTGCGCAATCTAACCGTTTTGATCCGCGCCAAGTTTTTTACAATCAATCGGTCACTATTGCTTTCAATGAGCCAACAGATTCTGCTTTGCTCATGAACAAAGCCATGATGAAGCATGTGACAACGCTATTTCAGGAAGGAATTGCCTTTAAAAAATGTGGTGTGATTTTAACAGGACTTGAGCCAAAGCAAGGCTATATTCCCGACCTGCTTACAGATACTGACGCCATTGAAAAACAGGAACAATTACAGCAAGTGTTGGATACCGTGAAAAATAAATTTGGTGTGCAAAAACTCGCCATTGGAGCATGTAAATTGCAAGATCGAACTTGGGCGATGCAGCGCAGCCATTTAAGCCCGAATTATTTTAGCTGGGAAGGTTTATTGGCGCTTGGTGATTAGCAGTTATTTGATTGGGCTAAAAAAGCTCACAATATGAGACCTAATTTAATGCTTAAAAGTACTACAAAGTAGTATACAATTAAACACTACAAAGTAGTATAAAGGTGTTTGATGTATACCATCTGTGAGACTACTTTTTTACCAATGAATATCCCTACTATTGGACTGAAGAACAATACAATGACTTTAAAATTTTCATTGCCGAGAACCCTACAGCAGGAGATGTAGAACCTGGTACTGGCGGCGTTCGTAAAATTCGATGGGGTGGAAAGAGTAAAGGTAAACAAGGTGGTGTTCGTGTAATTTATTACAACCGTTTAGCAAATGGCGAAATTTGGTTATTGACCTTATATAGTAAAGACACAATTACCCAACTTGAGAAAAAGACACTTAGACAATTAGCGGAGTTACTGAAATGAGTCGTTTATTAAGTGACAAAGAATTGGAAGCTCGAGAAGCAAAACGAGACTTAAATGTTGAATTATTAGAAGGCGTTAAACAAATGCTTGCTAATAACGCAGCAAGAAAAACTGTGATCAATGAAACAGATGTTGCTTTAGCACGAAGAAAGTCTGAACTCACTCAAGATCAATTTGCTAAAATTTTAGGTATCTCTAAACGTACATTGGAATCTTGGGAGCAAGGTGTTAGAAGACCTTCAGGAGCAGCTCAATCACTGATTAAATTGTTTATTTTAGATCCTCAATTTGTTCGTGACCATCTCGCTTAAATGAAATAGCCCTCAACAACGAGGGTTATTATTTTGCCTTTCCTATAGCAACAGCAAATCTTAGATAGCATTTGAAATGCAACACCATGTTGTTGCCATAATACCTGACTCGGACTTTTAAAGCCGAGTCTTTTTCTTGGACGGTGATTCAAATCAGAACAGCGTTCTACTTCTGCAAGATTAGTCTTTATTCAGCCCAACAAACTTGGCACGTGCTTTATGCAGTTTTTTGTAGCTGTCGATTAAACGTAAATGACGATCTAAACCTTCAAGCTGCATATTGGTTTCGGTTAGACCATAGAAACGTACTGTGCCTTCAACAGAACCCATGACTGCATCCATACGTTCATTGCCAAACATACGGCGGAAATTGACAGCATAATCGGCAATATCCATTTCATCATCTAAAATAACTTCAAGCACGACATTCATACATTGATAGAACAAGCCACGTTCTACGGTATTGGTGTTGTATTGTAAGAATGCTTCGACTAAATCTTTAGCTTCTTCAAACTGTTCTAATGCCAAATAAATCAACAATTTTAATTCAAGGATAGTGAGCTGTCCCCAAACGGTATTGTCATCAAATTCAATGCCAATTAAGGTTTTGATTTCGGTATAGTCATCTAGCTCACATTCTTCCAAACGCTCAACTAAAGCTTCAAGTTGCTCATCATCCAAACGGTGCAGATTTAAAACGTCTTCACGGTACAGCAAAGCTTTATTGGTATTATCCCAAATCAGGTCTTCTACCAAATACACTTCTGAATAATCAGGGACTAAAATTCGGCAAGCAGTTGCACCTAAATGTTCATAAATCGCCATATAGGATTCTTTGCCCATTTCTTCTAAAATCGCAAATAAAGCCTCAGCTTCTTCGACATTGCTATATTGACCATTGTTGGTGAAATCCCACTCTACAAATTCATGGTCTGCCTGCGCGCTAAAGAAACGCCAAGACACTACACCACTAGAATCAATAAAGTGTTCAACATAGTTATTCGGCTCAGTTACCGCATTCGTGCTAAAGGTCGGCTGTGGTAAATCATTTAAACCTTCAAAACTACGCCCTTGCAATAGTTCAGTTAAGCTGCGCTCTAAAGCGACTTTAAAGTTTGGATGTGCACCAAACGAAGCAAAAACACCGCCTGTACGCGGGTTCATTAAGGTCACACACATGACAGGGAATTGACCGCCTAAAGACGCATCTTTGACCAATACTGGGAAACCTTGTTCTTCTAAAGCCTGAATACCTGCCACAATACTTGGATATTTTGCCAAAACTTCTTGCGGTACATCAGGCAGGCTCATTTCTTCCTGAATAATTTCACGCTTCACTGCACGTTCAAAAATTTCAGATAAACACTGCACTTGAGCTTCTGCAAGCGTGTTACCTGCACTCATCCCGTTACTTAAATATAAGTTTTCAATTAAATTTGATGGGAAATATACCGTTTCACCATCGGATTGACGCACAAATGGCAATGAACAAATACCACGTTCAGTATTGCCTGAGTTGGTGTCATATAAATGTGTGCCCAGCAACTCATCTTCAGGATCATAAATTTCTAAGCAATATTCATCTAAAATTTCTTTAGGCAATTCACCATTTGGGCCAGGCTTAAACCATTTTTCATTTGGATAATGCACAAATTCGGCATTGGCAATCTCTTCACCCCAGAACTGATCGTTATAGAAGAAGTTACAGTTCAAACGTTCAATGAATTCACCCAAAGCAGATGCTAATGCACTTTCTTTGGTTGCGCCTTTACCATTGGTAAAACACATTGGCGATTGCGCATCACGAATATGTAATGACCAGACATTGGGTACGATATTACGCCATGAGGCAATCTCAATTTTCATGCCCAAACCTGCCAAAATACCTGACATATTGGCAATAGTTTCTTCAAGCGGTAAATCTTTACCAGCAATAAAAGTCGCTTGAGATGAAGTCAAGTTCGGCATCAGCAAAGCTTGTGCATCGGCATCAATACTTTCAACTTGCTCAATCACAAACTCAGGGCCTGTTTGCACGACTTTCTTTACGGTACAACGGTCAATAGAACGTAAAATCCCCTGACGGTCTTTTTCAGAAATATCTGCAGGCAATTCCACCTGAATTTTAAAAATCTGCTTATAGCGGTTTTCAGGATCGACAATATTGTTTTGAGATAAACGAATATTATCGGTTGGAATATCTCGTGATTGGCAATAAACCTTCACGAAATACGCAGCACACAATGCAGATGACGCAAGGAAATAGTCAAATGGGCCTGGCGCAGAACCATCGCCTTTATAACGGATGGGCTGATCGGCAATGACGGTAAAATCGTCAAATTTAGCTTCAAGACGCAAGTTGTCTAAATAATTGACTTTAATTTCCATGCAGGCACCTATTGTATGTGCCTACTCAGACACAAAATTCTAAAATATTGATTTATAAGCCGAATCAAGAGGGAGAATAAGACTTAAAAATGAGGTTTGAAGTCATCGCAACGGTATAACAGCGACTCCAGAATATGCGACAACATTATAAAGTGATTTAGGTGAATTGATAATGCTATAAATACAGATTTACTGAATTTAAGCAAAGCTGCTAATTAATATATACAAACATAATATATTTAAATATATGCTATATTGTCTTTAGGTTCTAATCTGCTTGATGGTGAAACAACATGAAATATACCGAACTCACTGCTGAAATTTCGTCTAATATCAAATCCATTAAAGAACAATCTCCCGATTTACTTAAAAGTTTTAATGCCCTGTCACAAGTTGCGATGAAAGATGGCGTAATTGATGCCAAAACCAAAGAATTTATTGCACTGGCAATTGGCGTAGCACAACGCTGTGATGGTTGTATCGGTTTTCACGTCAGAACTTTGGTCAAAATGGGTATGACTTTTGAAGAATTGAATGAAATTTTAGGTATTGCTGTTTATATGGGCGGTGGCCCATCACTCATGTATGCCGCAAACGCCGTGGCAGCATTTAAAGAGTTTTCTCCATCTACAGCCGAATAACAGCATCAAATTATTTACCGAGTCGAAACTATGTTAAATATCCATAATGAATGGGATGAACGCTACAGCCAACATGACCATATTTATGGTGAACAAGCCAATGCGTTCATTCAGGACATTACGCAAAAACTGTCTATTCACGGCAAAACTTTGGGCTTGGCCGAAGGTGAAGGTCGTAACTTGTTATATTTGGCCGCTTTGGCACAAGCCAATGGGCAAGCATTTGAAGCAGATTTGTGGGACTACTCGCAAGTTGCTTTAGATAAGGCCCAAGGCTATGCACAGCAACGTGGTTTAAGTCTAAATACACGAAAGCAAGATTTAAGTCAGGTGAATTGGCCAGCGAATCAATATGACAACGTGATTTGCGTATTTGGTCACTTTAACCCTGAAACACAGCAAAAAGTGTTAAATGGCGTGCGCGAAACTTTGGTCAACGGCGGTTTATTTGTTGGTGAGCTGTATTCTACTCGTCAGCTAGAATATAAAACGGGCGGCCCACGTGCAGTAGAAATGCTGTACGATCCTATCGAGTTTTTAAGCCATTTTAAACACGATCATCTGATTCATTTCTTTGTGGGCGATGTAGAACGCTCAGAAGGCAAACTGCATCAGGGCAAATCCCACGTCATTCAATTTGCGATTCGTATTCAGAAATAAAAGACTGAATCTTTTACATCAAAAAGCTTGCTCCAATGCAATTAGAGCAAGCTTTTTTGCGCTTTAGATTTGAATATTCAGTTAGATATTTGCTCGGAAATTTTTAAAATCACTCAAACACATCTTTCATAGATTTTGGCATTCCTTGTACCGACTGTAATTCGCCCTGTTTATTTTTCCAAAGCACAACAGGTGTGGCAAAGAACTCGTATTTATCCATCAGTGCCTGATTCTGTTCTAAGGTTTTTTCTACATGTACAGGCACAGTTTTTTGCTTGATCAGCTTTTTTTGTCCGTATTGACGATGGAACGCATTAAAGGTCTGCTGTGGGTTTTTCGCCATTAATAAAGTCGCGGCCTGCCCTTTGCTTTCAGGTCGGATCACCGCCACAATAATATGTCTTAACTGAACTTTGCCAGATTCTACCCACGGACGTGCCTGCTTCCAAAAGGTATGGCAATACGGACAATTCGGGTCTGAAAACACGTAGACAATTTTTTCAGCACTGGTTTGCCCATCCTGAATCCAAGTAGCGTGTTCCAGACTTTGCCACACATCTTCAAGTACCGACTTTTTCACATAACGGTCTAAAGCATCGACGGTTAAATTATTGCCTTGTGCATCAAACAAAGTGCCTACAATATAGTATTTCTGATCATTGGAAATAAACACTGTCGCAGGACTTTGTTCAATATGCCCTGCCCAACCTGTCATTTGTGCAGGTGCTTGAATTTGTTGCACAAACTTAAAACCTTCTTTTTCAATGTGCTGTTTGAGGTTGTCCTGTGCTTGCAGCATACTCACACTACTGGCAAGACTCATACCTATCGCCAGTTTCAGCATGTTATTTTTGATGTTTGATGTCATATTGATTGTCCTTAATTTTGGCTTCACGGCGGGTTTTCTTTCAAATCGTTAAGAGCGCATTTATGGATTCGCTTGTATTTTTTTCAGATAATGCTGCAGCATCGGCTTGGTCAATTCACCCATGTGATGATCGACCAATTCTCCTTGTGCATTAAAAAACAAAGTACTTGGCAAACCGAACATATTGAAGTGTTGTCCTAAACGAGCTGCAGGGTCTAATAACACGTGTTCAAACTGAAATCGATGTTTCTGTAAATAGGCTTGAATCTCTGCTGCAAATTCGCCTTGATTGGCAAATACAAAATTGACCTCAGGGAAATCTTGCTGTGCTTGTTGCATAACAGGCATTTCACGATGACAAACTGGACACCAAGTCGCCCAGAGATTAATCACCGTGGGCTGCCCTGAAAATTGAGCTAAATCTTGAGGTTGTTGCGCTAGGTTGTGCAATACTAGATTGGGATAGGCATGCTGCGTCTGCAAAGGTTGGATAAGACTCCAACCTACAACTTGTACTGTAATAAAGAGCGCAACTGCCCATGCCAGAACAACACGTTGAATAGCGCGATTTTTCCAGACAAACCACGCCACACCTGCCATAACTGCGGCAATCAGATGAAAGCCTTTGTCCTGAATTTTTAAAATATCAATCGGGTTGGCAAAGTACAGCTCATAATGCTGCAACACAAAAACTGCCCGCCCAACTAAAGCACCAATCCACAGCGCATTCCATAATGCATCCTGATAACCTGTCCAAGTCTGTGCATTCCATGTATAACGACGCTGAAAAAATTTACCCATTGCAAAGACGACAATCAGTCCTAGCAATAAAAACACCAATGGCCATGGAATCATCAACATGCCTAACTGCAAGACTGCGGATTGAATCATGGCGCAGCCTCTTGCAGTTGATGAATATTTTGAATCAATTGCGCTGCGTTATAAGCACCTGTTAGACGCAATTCACGTTGTTCCCGTTGTGGATCTGCCAAAAATAACAACGTTGGCGGCCCTAAAATCTGCCATTTTTTCAATAAGGCATCTTGTGAAGGATGCTGTTCGGTTAAGTCGAGTTTAATCCGCACCACATGCTTTAAAGCATCTTGCACATCGGTACGAGGAATCACATCACGCTCAATCGGCTGACACGCCACACACCAATCGGCATAGACATCAATCACAATCTTTTGATGAGCATGTGCGGCCAAAGCTGCATTCAACTCTTGTTCTGTGCGTACTTTGATCCATGGCTGTAATTGGTCTGCTTGTACCTGCGCATTGACACTGGCAATACTCTGATTGACATGCCAAATTCCACTACTGGCGATTACTGCCGCCAAAGCCAATAACGAAAAACGCTGTGGACGATGTAACACGTGGCGCAAAATTGCAATTAAATATGCAGCGAAGGCAAATAACACCACAGCAAAAGCAACATAGTACCAAGTCACAGAAAATAGCGGACGAGCAAAATACAAAGCCATTGCCAACATGATAAAACCAAAGCTAAATTTTAGCCGTTCCATCCACAAACCTGGCTTTGGCAAATATTTCGCGCCAAACACGCTGGCAATAAGTAAAGGAATTCCCATACCTAAACCGAGCAGGAACAAATATAAACCACCCAATGCTGCTTGATCCAAATGTGAGACGTACAGCAATGCTCCCGCTAAAGGCGCACTCATACATGGCCCGACAATCAGTGCAGAAATCACTCCCATAACGCCCGCACCCAATAAAGTACCGCCTTTTTGATATTGCTGAATACGATCTAAACGCTGTAACACTGCTTGTGGTAATGACAACTGATACAGTCCAAACAGGTTTAAAGCAAAGAGCACAAACAACATAGCAAAAACTGCAATCACTACGGGATTTTGGAACCAACGCTGTACGCTATAACCAATGTGTGACGCAACAACGCCCATCAAGCCATAGACTAGCGCCATACTGACGATAAAGGTGATCGCAATTGCTGCCGCTTTATAGCCTGTATTGCGCTGCACCAAAATGCCAGAAAGAATTGGAATCAGCGGCAATGAACACGGTAAAAAAGCCAGTAATACCCCAAAACCTAAAAAGATAAACGCATTCAGTAACAACCCTTGCCCAGACAATAAATTCAGGAAAAATTGATCATTGTTCCATTGCTGATTCAGACTCGTACTACTGGCTGTTTCCGTATTGCTTGAATTGGCTGATGCAGCGAATGTATTGTCTGTCAACGCCGTATCTGTATTTTCAATCTCTAAGGAATTTGCTAAATCAACGTTTTCTACTGATTCAGGGGTAAGTTTAGGATCAGCTTGTGTTACAGCAACCGCATTTTCAGCAAGCTGTGCTTTGTTTTCTAGCGTTTGCTGTTCAAGTTTGAGTTCTTTTGTCGTTACAGTATTTGCAGTTGTCGTAACTTGTTTTTGTGTACTAGAACCATTGGCTTGATGCTTATCTGCATCATTTAAGTTAGTGTTTAAAGCAGCCAGATTATTCTGATTGAGTTGCTGAAGTAAATTACCTTTGCCCGCACTTAAATTATGCTGTGGCAATAAACCATCGGCATCGGTTTGAATCGTTTTACGCTGTACGGGATAACACAAACCATCTTCAGCGCAGCCTTGCCAAGTAATTTGATATTGCTGATTAGGCTTCACCTGAATCTGTGTTGTCACTTGCCCATAATGCACACGTGTCAGCCCGAAAGTCGGATCATCTTTTTCCTGCCCTGCAGGCAATTTAAAAGCAAGCGGCTTTTGAGCCTGACTGACTTTGAATTGATCGTGATATAAATAGTAATGCGGTGCGACATCCCATTTCAGTTCAACCGTTTGTTCAGACAATGACGTCGCCTGAAACTTAAAAGCTTGATCGGACGCTAAAAATTCATTGGCAGCATTGACCCACACCGCACACAGACTCAACACAAAATAAGCAATGACGCGAATAAAAATCATGTATTTATACTAAAAATTAAAAAACTGACTGTATTATCGGTAAGTGTAGATTAAGAGAACATTAATAAAGATTTTTCTTTGTAAACTTGAGCATTGTAGGTGCCTAATCTAAATTTGTGGCGTGATCGAGATGTGTCATATATTGGGCTGACTGTGGTATAGGAGCAAATATGTTCGTCGTTTTGGTGGAAGATGATCCTTATATTGCCCAAAGTATTGTGGCAGCACTCGAATTTTTAAGTATTTCAGTCGAACACGTGAATAACGCGCGCGATGCCGATTACTTCATACGTCATAGTGCGGTAGATCTGTGCCTGCTCGATTTAGGTCTGCCTGACCAAGATGGTTTACAGTTACTCGAAAACTGGCGTAAAGATGCCATTCATATTCCAGTATTGGTATTAACCGCGCGGAATCATACTCAAGACTGCGTACAGGCGCTCAACTTAGGAGCAGATGACTACCTAACTAAACCTTTTGAATTAAATGAACTGATTGCCCGTGTATATGCATTAAGCCGCCGTCATCGTGGTTATTCATCGAACCAACTGCAAAGTGGTCAGTTACACATGAACCTCGATACACAAGAAGTCAGTTGGCATTCACAAAACATTCAGCTTTCACGCCGTGAATATAGCCTATTGGAAACCTTTTTACGGCATCCGAACCAAATCTTAAAAAATGAAGAACTGATAGATAAAGTGTATGGCTTTCAAGACAGTATCGAAAGCAATGCCTTAAATGTGCATATCTACCATTTACGGCATAAAATCCACCCCGATTTTATTCAAACGGTGCGTGGTGTCGGCTACATCTTTAAACCTGAGCTGCTGACATGAAAAACTACAGTCTGAAATGGCGTTTGGTATCGACCATCAGCTGTGCATTTATTTTGCTGTGGGTGATTGTCTTTGCATGGCTCTACCATGACTTGGAACAACGCTTACAAAATACGCTGGATGAACGACTTTCTACCTCAGCCCGTATGGTCGCCCGCCTGATTCAGCAACTGCCCCTAGAACAACTCACAGAAAGTTTGCATGCCGAATCAGAAAATGCCTTGCTACATAGTTTAATTGCTTGTGAAGTCTCTATTTTCCGTGCCAATGTTTCATTACCACAGCATGTGATTGCACGCACTCAAGGCGCACCGAAAAATTTAAAAAACCAACAAGTCGGTTTCAGCACATGGACAGAAAATGGACTGCAATGGCGTAGTTATGTACTGCGTGAAGGTGAAGTTCAGGTGGTGGTGGCTGAAAAAATTCAGTTACGGCAAAACCTACTTAAACAAATTTTACAGTCGGTACTGATTCCTTTACTGCTTACTTTGATTATTTGTATTTTGCTAATTTTGTGGATTATCCGTCTGGAGTTTTTACCGCTCGATCACATCACCCGCCACTTAATTCAGAAAAAACAATCTTTAGATGAAGCTTCTCGTTATTTAATTGAACTGAGATCACAAAAAATTCCTAAAGAAATTCAGCCTTTTGTCGATAACTTATTGATGCTGATTGAACGCCTACATAAAAGTCTGGAACACGAAAAAAACTTTAGTGCATTTGCTGCGCATGAACTGCGCACGCCGTTAACGGCTATTAAAACGCATGTGCAACTGAGCCAATTGATGTTGAATCAAACCGCATCTGCCCAAGATACAGCCAAAGTCATCGACAATTTAAAACACGCAGAACGCAGCATCCAACGTTATCAACAACTTTTGGAACAACTGTTATTGCTCAGTCAAACTGAAGCAGGTATTCAAGCGGCACATAGCCATGCAGATATGCGTAGCGTATTAGAAACAGTCTTGTCGGAACTGACTGTGGAATATCCCAATCTATCAGCGAAATTACAGATTGATTGGGCGAGTTTGGTAGCACAACACATTAATATTCCAGCGCCTGCGTTGCACATGGTACTGAAAAACTTGATTCAAAATGCTTATTTGCATGCAGAGGATGCGCCAAACATTCAAATTTATATGCAAGACCTGCAATTGATCATTGCAGACCAAGGCAAAAGCCTGAATGAAGATGATTTTACCATTCTGACTCAGCGTTTTTGGCGTAAATCTGCGCATAAACAAGGCTATGGCTTAGGTCTAACTCTAGTCAAAGTATTATTAGAGCAATATGGCTACCTACTTCAATTTCAGGCTAACCAACCGCAAGGTTTAAAAGTGATTGTCAGTTTTGATGCAGCACCTTCTGCAACAGAGAAACAACAGACGGATTAAGCTTTTCTGAGCTTTAACAGCAAATAAAGCAAGATTCAGAACAAGATCACTTAACTTTTGCCAATACCGAACATATTGCTCTACTTTACGATAACGCCATTTTTAAGGTGATTTTTGAAATAAAAGGTCAATGCGTTCTAAAATTTTATCTATGATGTAGATGCTGCGGGCTATTGAGTAGAAGAACATTGGCTAGAAAAAAATTGCTGAAACTTTCATCACCGTTTTTTTGTTCGATACCACGTCATATTTTTAAATGAGGTAGATATCCGTGCAGATCGTGCATGTGCTTGGTCTTGTGATCAATCTACAACTTAATTAAAGTGTACATAAAACCAACAGCACCCCACTCAAAATATAATACGCAGCGTAGGAGCATCTATTCCAGACTAAAATATAGATAAATATATCAATCAAAGCATTCCATTTAAGCTCATGTTTTATTTAAATAAAGTTGAATTTTTAAAATATCTTATTATCGAAATGATCTTTCTATCGAATCCATAACCACTTGAACGATGATCACAAAACGTATTAGATGATCCACTGCAGTTTGTGTGGTCATCTACTTTGAATGAACTGAAAAAATGGAATCGCCATTTTTTATAAACAGCAACGAAATATCATGCTATAAAGAAAGGCGATATTGATGTTGGTTGTTTTCTGGCTTTGACATTCCGAATCAAACCAGTTCAAGTCACTCGCTTGATCAGTCGTTACAGAAAACAAATGAATAGATTTGGTCAGTTGTTTTAGAATATAAAAATCAGCAAAAAAAACTAAAAATGTAATTTTTTAACATTGCGAATTCCCTGCAAAGTTTTCATTATAGAGCCTTATTTTGGCACACGCTTTCTACGTCAAATTAAACAAATTACAAAAAAAATGTGGAATTTTATGCCATAATTAGCAAACTTTGCAGACATCTTGCAAAGTATTATTGCAATTATTTATTGGAGCAAGCGGAATGAGTTCGACCATTTTGGTTATTCATGGACCGAATCTAAATTTGCTAGGAAAGCGTGAACCCGAAGTTTATGGTTACCTCACTCTTGAGGATATAAATCAACAGCTCATTTCACAAGCGCAAAAAGCATCAATTTCTATAGATACTTTCCAAAGTAATTGGGAAGGCGCAATTGTAGACCGAATTCATCAAGCCGCGTTAGATGGCACACAATATATCATTATTAACCCTGCTGCATTAACGCATACCTCTGTTGCGGTACGTGATGCCTTGTTAGGGGTCGCTATTCCATTTCTTGAAGTCCATTTGTCGAATGTGCATGCACGTGAGGCGTTTAGACATCATTCATATTTATCAGACAAAGCCATTGGTGTGATTTGCGGTTTAGGCGCAAAAGGCTATGCCGCAGCACTCGACTTTGTTCTTGAAAAAATTCAACCTACTACACAATCTTAAACTAGGAATACTGTCCATGGATATTCGTAAAATCAAGAAACTCATCGACTTGATGATTGAATCTGACTTACAAGCGATTGAAGTTAAAGAAGGCGATCAGTCGATTGCATTAACTCGTCGCAGTCCAGTAGTAGCGGCAGCAGTTCCTGCAATGCCTGCACCTTCTGCAGAAGTACCATCTGCACCTAAATCTTCACCACGTGGTGCTGTTGAAACTTCTCCAATGGTTGGCGTGTTCTATGCAGCACCAAGCCCAGGTGAAGCACCATTTATTAAAGTGGGTCAAACTGTTTCTGCTGGTGAAACGCTTGGTATTATTGAAGCAATGAAAATCATGAACCCAATTGAAGCAACTCAAAGTGGCGTGATTGAAGAAATTCTAGTTAAAAATGGCGAAGTGATTCAATTTGGTCAACCACTCTTCCGCTACCGCGCTTAAGACCTCGGGGATTCACAATGTTGCAAAAAGTTTTAATTGCAAACCGTGGTGAGATTGCCCTGCGCATCACCCGAGCTTGCAAAACTTTAGGGATCAAAACCGTGGGTATCTATTCAGATGCCGATAAAAACCTGATGCACTTACGCTTTTGTGATGAAGCCGTGTGTATTGGTCCGGGTGCGAGCAGTGAAAGTTACCTGAATATTCCTGCAATTATTACTGCAGCAGAAATTACAGGTGCAGATGCCATTCACCCTGGTTATGGTTTCCTTGCCGAAAATGCCGAATTTGCTGAAATTGTAGAAAGTTCAGGTTTCATTTTCATTGGTCCACGCCCTGAGCATATTCGCTTAATGGGTAACAAAGTTTCTGCAATTACTGCAATGCGTAAAGCTGGCGTACCAACTGTACCGGGTTCAGCACACGCCGTTACACCACACAATGCTTTAGCTGAAGCCAAAGAAATTGGTTTCCCGCTCATTGTAAAAGCGGCTGCTGGTGGTGGTGGTCGTGGTATGCGTATTGTAGAGCGCGTAGACACCCTGCTTGAATCAGTTCAAGCGGCTCAACGTGATGCAGAAATGTGGTTTGGTGATGACACGGTCTATATGGAACGTTTCTTACAAAAGCCACGTCACGTAGAAGTACAAGTATTGGCTGATGGTAATGGTCACGCGATTCACCTTTATGACCGCGACTGTTCTTTACAACGTCGTCACCAAAAAGTTCTTGAAGAAGCGCCAGCACCTAACTTACCAGAACAAGCACGTGCCGATATTTTAGAAGCGTGTGTTAATGCATGTAAATTAATGCAATACCGTGGTGCAGGTACTTTCGAATTCTTATTTGAAGATGATGAATACTTCTTCATTGAAATGAATACACGTGTTCAGGTTGAGCATCCTGTAACTGAAATGGTGACAGGCATTGACATCATTGAACAACAATTGCGTATTGCTGCAGGTCTAGGTTTAGACATTGAGCAAGATCAGGTTGAAATTCGTGGTCACGCAATCGAATGTCGTATTAACGCAGAAGACCCAACCACCTTCGTACCTTCACCGGGTAAAATTGAACACTTCTATGCCCCAGGTGGTGCAGGTGTTCGTGTAGATTCACACATCTACGAAGGTTATAGCATTCCGCCGTATTACGACTCAATGATTGCTAAACTGATTGTGCATGGTAAAGATCGTGAAACCAGTATAGCGCGTATGCGTCAAGCCTTGGATGAAACTATCTTAACAGGAATTAAAACCAACATTCCTTTGCACAAAGACTTGATTCTGCAAGATAAAAACTTCTGCAAACAAGCAATGGATATTCACTATCTTGAAAAGCATTTGCTAAAGCAACTTGCTGGCAATGAAGAAGAAAAAGCATAAGTAATTAAGGTTGCTTAAGTTTAAAATAAAGAGCTGATGATTCAACGTCAGCTCTTTTTTATTGTTGAGAATAAAAGCTAAACCGTTCATCTATGCAGATCAGTATGAATAAAAAACCAATACTCCAAATGGAGTATTGGTTTAAAAATTGATTTAAAAACTGAGATCATTTTAGATCATCGAATGATGCAAAATACTAGACAAGATTAATCTAAAAACTCAGTCATGAATGCCAATACTTCTGCGGTTTTTTCGGCATGCAACCAATGCCCTGCATGAGCGACTGTTTCAACTTTTGCGTGAGGAAACTGTGCTTGAATAGCGGCATAATGCTCAGGTAACTCAATATAAGGTGAATTACCGCCACGAATAAACAAAGTATTGACATCACTATGCACCGTCTGCCATGACAAAATTTCGGCATAATGTTCATGTAGCGCATTTAAGTTAAATAACCATTGCCCTTTGCTAAATGACTTCATCAAAAATTGCACAACCATTTCTTCTTGAAGATGCTCACGCATAATTTCCATTGCCGCTTGGCGACTTTCAACTTGTGCATCTTGCACAGCAAACAAGGCTGTAAAAATTTGATCGTGACGATTTTCAGGATAAGCAAAAGGACAAATATCCAATAAAACCAATTGCTGTAAACGCCCAGCAGCCAGAGGAGCTAAAGTCATTGCAACTTTACCGCCCATTGAATGCCCAACCACAGAAAACTGTTCGATATTCAAGCTGTTCAACGTTTCTAAAACATCTTGTGCCATTGCTGCATAATTCATGTCATCACAATGCGCAGACTTACCATGATTGCGCACATCTAATTGAATTACGGTGCGCTGTTCTTGAAATGCACGTGCGAGCATGCCTAAATTACTCAAACTACCAAATAAACCATGAATAAAAACCAAAGATGGCAACGTAGATTCAGGCTGATTTTGCGTGATTTGATAATTTAATAACATAAAATAGACTCTAAACTTGAATACAAATGATTAATCTATTTAATGAGTTTTGAGTTTATAAATCAAATTTTATATGTGCTTTTTATCGTGATAACTTATAATATTGCTTAGGCTATTTGTATAAACCTAAGCAATAACATACAAGATGAACTTTTCTTAAAATTTTATTTAAAATAATTCAAAGGCAACTTCAAATAACGAATGCCGTTGGCCTCAGGTTGTGGGAACTTACCTGCGTCCATATTGATTTGAATTGATGGCAGAATCAATTTAGGCATCGTTAAAGTAGCATCACGCTGAGTTCTCATCTCAATAAATACAGCTTTGCTTACCCCTGTATGAATATGAATATTCTGCTCTTTTTGAGTTTTGAGCAGTGTTTCATGTTCATATTGTTCACGTGATTCTGGTAGATAATCATGGCATAAGAACACTCGTGTTTCTTCAGGCAATGCGTATAGCGTTTGCACAGAATCGTACAACTGCCCTGCACTGCCTTTCGGGAAATCACAACGTGCCGTACCATAATCAGGCATAAACAAAGTATCACCTACAAATACAGCATCACCGATCACATAGCTTAAACAAGCAGGCGTATGCCCCGGTGTAGGGATGTTATAGGCTTGTAATTCACCAATCGTAAAAGTTTCATGATCGTCAAACAGATAATCAAATGATTGATGTGAATTGAAATACTTGATATCCAAGTTATAGATAGCACTAAATGTTTCTTGCACAATCGAAATTTTATGGCTCATGGCAATTTTACCACCCAACTGCTCTTTTAAATATTGAGAAGCTGTCAGGTGATCGGCATGCACATGCGTTTCTAAAATCCATTCAACCGTTAATTCATTTTTTTGGATGTAAGCAATGATTTCATCGGCATGAATTGTTGAAGTAGTCGCAGATGCAGGGTCATAATCCAACACGCTGTCAATAATGGCACATTGACGCGTTACAGGATCACTTACCACATAACTGAATGTATTAGTATTTTCATCAAAAAAATGCTGAATATCTGCGTGCATCTTATGCTCCTGCAACCTTACGATGAATGAGAATCCCCACCAACATTGCAACAATGAAATAGATTGCTTGATAATAACCTAAACCAATCAAGGTTAGACTTGGCGCTGGACAAATTCCTGCAACGCCCCAACCGATACCAAAAATAAAACTACCTGTGATCAGTTTAGAGTCAATTTGAGTTTGTTTAGGCAAATCAATTGGTTCATTTAAAATGGTTTTTGGTTCAGCTTGGCGCATAATTCTTTGGAATGGAATAAAGGCAACCGCAATTGCACCCATCATAACAAATGCCAGACTTGCATCCCATGTACCGAAAAGATCGAGGAAGTTTAAAACTTTTTCAGGATTCGACATACCAGAAAGAATCAATCCAGCTGAAAAAATACCACCGAAAACAAAGGCTAAGAAATTTTTCATTTAGAATGCTCCTGTGATATGGCGGATAACATAAACGGTAATAAAGCCAGCTAACATAAAGGTAGCTGTTGCTGCAATGGAGCGCTTAGATAAACGACTCATGCCACAAATACCATGTCCACTGGTACAACCCGAACCCAAACGAGTACCGAAACCAACCAACAATCCCGCCACAATCATCATCAATGGGCTTGCATTCAATTCAACTTTAGGTTGAGCCACGATGCCATAGAAAAAAGGCACAATGAAAATACCTAACACAAACCACAATGCAGGCGTTTTGAACAGCGTTTGCGGATTTAATACTTGAGCCAGTAAACCACTAATGCCTGCAATACGACCATGAACATATAAATAGCCCACGACTGCAAGACCAAGCAATCCACCACCGATTAATGCCAGCAGATAATCATGCATTTTGAACACCCAAAACAATATATGTTTTTATAATATATTATTGTAATTATTATTCAACTATTCTCTTGTAAGTTTTGTAAACTTCATCTGACTATTCGTCTATGTTTGCGATGTGAGAGAGATTTCGCAAGTTTTTGGCTGATATTAAGTCATAAGGCAGAAAATTTAGTCATTCTAAATGACTGCCTCATAACGTAATAAAGATATATCAAAATAGACAGCAACGACAAAAGTTGAGGGCATTAGACTCATTTGTGAGCAAGCGCAATAAGTTCTTTTTTATGCCTACGAATTACACGTTTAGCAGCATCTAACATAATGCGATTGGTAGTCTCATCATCACCAAAGTCAATAGGTTTAGCTGGACACATTGGACGAGCTTTTCGATCTTCGATTGTGTAGTCTTTAAGACGCTTACCCATACTGCACCTCTCAGAATTTCTTAACTTTCACTAATATAACATAAAATTTAGTTTGTTAAAAAATCATCAATACGAGTTTTTAATTACCCTATTTATTGCTTAAAGATAACTTTTTTTGTTATTAAATGGTCACTTAGAACAAGAATCACTGAGATGAAACGAATAGGAATAGTTGCTACATTCATACAAGAACAAGCATCTGTGTGCTTTGGACTCAAAACAATATAAAGTTCAACATATCATGCATCTACAATATCTACAAAATTAGCATTTAAAACTTTTGCCAAATCGCTTGGTGTTAAACCAATATCTAATCCCCGCTTCCCTCCACTCACATACATAGTTGCAAGCTGTTGAGCGGATGCATCAATCACTGTTTTCAGTTGTTTCTTCTGCCCAATTGGACTAATGCCCCCAACCAAATAACCTGTCAAACGCTCAGCATCTTTAGGATCAGCCATGTGTACTTTTTTACACTGAAAAGCAGCCGCAACTTTTTTAAGATTTAATTGGTAATGGACAGGTAAAATCGCCACAAAATAATGCTTATCATCACTGACCAATAAAGTTTTAAATACTTCTGTGACATCTAAGCCTAACTTCTCCGCAGCTTCTAAACCAAAACTTTTAGCATTATGATCATGTTCATATTCATGCATAGAAAATTGAATTTTCTTGGCTTTTAAAAGTTTAGCTGCTGGAGTCATTGAAAAAATACTGTAAAAAACGATGCTCAAATTATACGCTTGATTGAGATTAAAAGTGAATTCGCTTAGGCCATTTTTAAATATAAAAGTAACTATCGAAAAAATAGCCTAAAATCATTAACTTGGTTTACGTGAATTTTCAACCAACACGTTAGCTAAGCGCTGTGCATGCGCAATCACGCGGTCCAACCAGCGTTGTGCCGCCAACAACTCTAAACCTGTCGCAGCATTGAGCTGATTCACAGCAGTATATTGCAACACTTTTTCACGGTTTTCGGCACGTTGATCTTCTGCCCATTTTTTCAAATTAGATAATTCGGTATTTAGACTTAGTACATGTTTATGCACATCAAAATCATCCATTTCTTTTAGATGTTCATCAAGAATTTGTACAAAATCTAAGCCAACTTGATAAATTGCAGGTTGGGTGCGTATTTCTTTTGCTAAAGTAATATTTTCCAAATCACTTCGTAAAACACGTAAATACACCATCAAACGAAGCATCGCCATTAAACGCTGTTGATCGGCTTCATTTTCTGAAATCGACATTTCTTCCAAATAGCGTTGGACTTGAATGAGTACTTCATCTAGCTGTAATAAACGTACTTTTGAAGGTAATCTTCCCTCTTGGATAGCCAGTTTTAGCATCACCAAAACGTCATACAAACTATGGTAAATCACCTTTGATGCAGCATGAATAGCCAAGGCGGGCACAGATAAACTCGCTTGATCGAGATAACATAAAACCGATTGAGTTTGATCGGGGATAATTTTCATAATCAGTTTTTCGAACTGACGGATAAAAGGCAAAATAATCAAAGTACCAGAAATACTGAATGCTGTATGAAATGCAGCAACAATCACCACATTGTCCCATGTTGCCATAAGACGTTGATTTTGTGTTAGCTCAAGAAATAACGGTTTTAAAATAATAAAAGCAAAAATGGCTGAAATGATGTTAAAAATCACATGAACCGCTACAGTACGTTTGGCATTTGCAGTTGAACCAATTGAAGCAATAATGGCTGTCGCCACCGTACCAATATTCTGTCCAATCACCAAACCTAAAGCCTGTTGCAAATCAATCGCACCACTGGCCAATGCTGCTAAGGTCGCGGTAATTGCAGCACTTGAAGATTGCAACAGAATGGTCATGATAATACCGACCAAAACCAAACTGAGTTGCGCAATCAAAGATCTACTTGAAAATACTGATAAATCGACACGTTCAGCAAAACCTGACATGGCAACTTGCAACATATCAATGCCAAGGAAAATCAGACTAAAACCTGCCAATGTCATTCCAAATAATGCAACTCGCCCCTGACTAAATAATTTGAGCATTGCACCCAAACCCAGCAAAGGTAATGCAAAACTGGTGATGGAAAATTTAACACCTAAAAATGCCACCATCCAACCCGTACTGGTTGTGCCAATATTCGCACCAATAATGACACCAATTGCCTGAGCAAAAGTAAGAATCCCCGCACTAACAAAACCAATCGTGGCTAAAGTTGTTGCCGTAGAAGACTGTACAATTAAAGTTAAACCGATGCCTGAAAGCACAGCTTTAATGGGTGAACCTGTGAACTTAGACAACCAAATACGCAAGGTTTCCCCTGCCATATCTTTTAAGCTGTCCGTCATCATGGTCATACCAATCAAAAATAGGCCAATACCACCACATAATTGTACAAAGACTTCTAACACACTTACTCCCTGTGCAATAAGCAATTTTCAAAGTGCTAAAAAGCCGATATTGTACGTACTTTTATCTTAAAATTGCAGTTTATTTGTTCTATTCCAATAGTTTATATTAAATAAAAAACTTATCATCAATTTGACATATTATTAAAACCTAAGGATAGATCAGACTCCATTGGTTTATCCAATCATTCGATAAAACAAAACGAAACCTCTGTATTATGCTGACACGATACAATTCAAATCTTCAGTTCACTTGACTGAACCAATCGCTCACCTCAAAATCAGTATATATACTCACATACGCCAAAATGACAGATATAGTTTTAATATGATTTTTAATGCATTTAGAAAATATCCATCTATAAAAATATTCAGTATTGGTTGTACTGTTTTAACGTTAGCAGCCTGCTCTCCACTAGGAGGTGGCTCTCTTGCAAAACGCTCAGCTAAACTTTCTACAGGGATCCAAAAGGCTTATGCTGTGCATCCTGATACAGCAAATCGTGTAGCACCAATCATTGTACAAAGTGCAGAACAACATAATGTTGATCCTCTGCTTGTCGCTGCAGTTATTAGACAAGAATCGAATTATCGTGCCTATGCTGTTTCACCTTCAGGTGCAGTTGGGTTCACACAAATTATTCCACGTTATTGGCAGCAGACTTGTCCTGGCGATTTATTCCATGAACATACCAATATCAACTGTGGTACATTTATTTTAAATCATTATAAAAATCAGTCGGGTAAATGGCCTAAAGCTTTGGCCTATTACAATGTGGGACCTACTGGCTACAATAGTAATCGAAAAATGAAAAAGCAAGGTAAACGCTACGCGAAACAAGTCAAACAGCACCAAAAAAACTTAAAAGATGCACTTTAATTTTGACTTACTAGCTTAATAAAGTAGCCAATACCCGTTGAATTAAAGCCATCCTCAGATGGTTTTATTATCCTTTCTTTTTCTACTTTTCTTCTTAATATTTTCTTTTCCACATAAAAAAACACCCCCAACGCTAGTTGAGGGTGTTTGAATAATGAGCTGGCGATGACTTACTCTCACATGGGTAACCCCACACTACCATCAGCGCGAAGAGGTTTCACTTCTGAGTTCGGGAAGGGATCAGGTGGTTCACTCTTGCTATGGTCGCCAGCACAACTGTTATGGACTTGTTCGGGTCTTAGTTACTCTGCTTTTGCATGTAATGCCTTACTTTGTTCCAAATGAGTTATTAACAGGTTGGGCTGTATTGGGTCTGAATTTTATTGTTTAGCGTTAACTAAATCAAGGTCAGTCTGAATTGACTGATTGGATTTGAATCGATTGAGCATACAACCCCAACTGTTTGGGTGTTGTATAGTCAAGCCTCACGAGCAATTAGTATTGGTCAGCTTC
>NZ_JACASN010000024.1:0-49812 GCF_013390985.1 Acinetobacter sp. Swhac1
TCGTGAACGTCCTAACTCCCGAGCAAGGGTAGCGATTGAACTTTTACTTTTCAAAGTAGCATAAATTTCGTATCTTTCATCTTGAGAAAGTTGGGTGTATTTCTTCATTGTGTGCTTTCCAATTGCGGGTTGAAAAAGTCTAATGATTCTATGAATACACCTAACTTTTTCAACTAACTACAAATGTGTTGCACTTGAGATTTGAATCTGCGAATACTTAAATACTTATTGATTTTATGTTTATCTAACAAATGTTTGCTTAATAGACGAGTTTTACATAATACCGACAACCTATTGTTTTTCGTGAGTTCGTAAATCAGCGCTAATTCGGCACTTTTTTATTAAGTTTATTTCACGATAAAGCCAAATAAATCTAAAAATGATAAGATATGATAATTATCATTTATCGTGAGAAATTTATCATGAGTTTAATCGGTTATGCCCGAGTGTCAACTTCTGAAGGGAAACAATTATTGGATCGTCAAGTTGATGCGTTAACAGAAATCGGCTGTGAGCGGATTTTTGAAGACAAAGCATCGGGTAGTAATTCCCAACGTAAAGGCTTGGATGATTGTCTCAATTATTTGCGAAAAGGCGATGTGCTAGTTGTTTTGGATTTGGATAGGTTAGGGCGGTTAGCCAGTGATTTGATAAAGTTGATTGATGAACTGGCTGAAAAAGACATTGGCTTTAAAGCGATTAATTCACCGATGGATACCACCACACCCGCAGGTCGGGCGTTTTTACAGATTCAAGCGGCGTTTGCAGAGATGGAGCGCAATATTATTCGTCAACGGGTGAAAGAGGGGATTGCGGCTGCTAGGGCTCGGGGGCGTAAAGGCGGCAGACCTAGAATTATGACGGCTGAGAAACTTCGTTATGCCCAGCATTTAATGGCTGACCAAACCAAAAGTATTCCGGCGATTTGTAAAGAGCTGGGTGATATTCCGAGTAGTACCCTATATCATTATGTGACGGCGAAAGGGGAGCTTAAAAAGGCAGGGGTGGATTTGCTAAATTCTGAATAGCCTTTGCATTACCTGTTTTTTTAAGCCTATAGCATTTAAATTTTGAGGTTAATTTTAAATGCATAGTCTGTTATACTACTACAATGTAGTATGTAAGATTATTTATGTTTACCATTGTTGAAACGCCTTTGTATATAAAAATGGTTGATAGCCTATTAACTAAAGAAGAACAGGGCGAACTGCATACCATGATTAGCCAAAATCCTGATATTGGTGATGTCGTTTCGAAAAGTGGCGGTGTTCGTACAGTGCGTTTTGCTAGGCAAGGTGGTGGTAAAAGCGGTGGTGTTAGAGTGATTTATTATAATCGCTTAGAAAACGGTAAAATCTTTATGCTATTGGTTTATGCCAAGGCGAAAACCGAAAATATTCCTGCTCATATACTAAAAGACTTGGTAAAGGAGTTAGACACATGGCAATAAAAAGCATGAAAGACTTAGATACTATTAACTTGGCTAACCATGAGTTTACTGGGGATGAGCTCGGGGCATTATTGCTTGAAAGTGTCCGACAAGCTAAAGCCGGGCAAGGTGTAGTACGTGAGCAACCTATTGTTAACGAAGCCATTGAAGCCAGACAGAATGTGGGACTATCACAACGAGAATTTGCTGAAATTCTAGGTGTGTCAGTCCGAACCTTACAAGCTTGGGAGCAAGGGAAACGCTATCCATCAAAGGCGGCTAGCGTTCTGCTGAAAATTGCAAAAGTTGAACCCCAAGTGCTACTGCGCGTTGCTCATTAAAAACTTTTGCTGTTAAGAATAGTTAGCATTTGTTTGATTGACGACTTGCTATACAGGAATGGGGGCTAAAAGCCCTTATTGTTTACCTAAAATAAAATGTCTAAAAAATCACCGTTTTTTGGACACCTTAACCTTTATCATTTTTATAAATACTCGACAAAATTCCTTAGCGTACATTATGGTCCGAATTCTCAGATGACTCCAATTACAATGTATAAATAAAAGCGTCAATCAACTGATGATGCCCAGAGACACTGACGTTTAAGTCGTGAATACGCCCATCGGATAAGCCATATATCCAGCCATGCACTGATAGCTTTTCGCCCCGATGCCAAGCGTTCTGCACAATCGTGGTATGGCAAACGTTGGTCACTTGGCGTTTTACATTAATTTCACAGAGTAAATCCACCTCTTGCTCTAGGCTAAGGTGTTGAAAAGCATCGTCGTATTGGTACCGCATCCCTTTTAACGCACGAAGCCAATTGTCAATCAAGCCATATTCTTGATGACTTAATGCTGCCTTGACCCCACCACAGCCATAGTGCCCACAGACGATGATGTGCTCAACTTTGAGTACATCCACCGCATATTGCAAAACGGACAGCAAATTCATGTCCGTAGCCACCACCATGTTGGCGACATTGCGATGCACGAACAGCTCTCCAGGCATTAAGCCGACCACTTCATTGGCAGGGACACGGCTGTCCGAACAGCCTATCCACAGGTATTTGGGGTGCTGTTGGCGGGATAATCTTGGGAAATAATCTGGATCACGGGCGGATAGAGCCTGCGACCAAAATTGATTGTTGTCAATAAGATGTTGTAAGGGGTTGGCTTGGTCGGTCATGGGCTATAGCAAGGTGGTTGATTTAACATCACCTTATCAAATTATGCGGATTTAGCCCATGCCTATTTAGGTGGAATGGATTAGCTAAAAGTGGTAAATAGCTTGTTAATGACAGTTCACTTCTGATACTGCTGTACAGCCCAGACGGCGGCTTCGACACGGGTACGCAGTCCGACTTTGCCTAGGATATGCTTGACATGGACTTTGACCGTGGATTCAGCAATGCCAAGCTTATTGCCTATCATCTTGTTGCTTAAGCCCTCAGCTATCATCTGTAACACTTGCTGTTCACGTTCGGTCAAGTCAAAATTGTCTGCGGATTTGGCAGGTTTTCGCATGGCTTGTGCCAATATCGGGGCTAGACTTGGGCTGATGACCAGCTCATCCCGCAGGATTTTGTGGATATCTTTGATAATATCTTCAGGCTCCATGTCCTTGAGCAGATAGCCGTCCACGCCCAGTTGCAGAGCGTCTTGTACGTCTTTGCTGTTGTCGGATACGGTGAACAGTAGCACTTTGCCCTCTATCTCACGCTCACGGATTTTCTTTAGGGTCTCAAGTCCATTCATCACAGGCATATTGTTGTCTAATACAATCAAATCCACGCTGTGATTGGCAAGGTATGCCAGTGCCTCTTCACCATGATTGGCTTCGGCAACCACGCTGATATTATTCTCAAAGCCTAGCAAATCGGCAAGCCCACGCCGTATCATCGGGTGGTCATCAACCAATAAGAGTTTGGCAGGGCTGGTGGCGGTATAGACTTTGATTGACATTATGTTTCCTTATTTTTCGTTGAATCCGCCTAGTTATGAGGTGGGTTAAATTGAAATAAAAAACCGTTCGCCCTGAGCCTGTCGAAGGGTTAAGGTTTACGTTGATGGTTCGACAGGCTCATCACAAACGTAAACTGAACTATGCCATTATCATCTTTTGGCAAATCTCGTCCCAACGTGTGTAGCCAATTTTCAACCGTCACTCGTTTACAACCACCTTCAAAGGTCATAGGAGCGATGAGTTTAAAATCATTTAACCGCATCGCTCCGATTAAGTTTAAGCGTTTGCCTTTATTGGCATCAATTTTAGCATAACAGGGTTTGCCAATCGGTGACCAACTGCGGGTGTAATATTGCCTTTGACAAAAACCTGTTTCATCCATAAACAGTATGTTGCCAGCCGTGATACTTAAGGTTAAAAGCAGTAAACCTAGCCTCAGTTTAAACCCAATTTGCTTTATGGGGTCGGCTTGCTTAAACAGCGTGGTCTTTTTTTAAAGCTCCATTTGATTCGACGTAGTGTTTCCAAAAAGGCGTTATAGGAAATACTGACATCGGGATGGTCCTTTAAGTATTGTTCTCTAAGTTGTTTTGCGGTGTCAAATTCTTGTGATTTAACATAGTCCTCAAAGGCGACTAGGTCAGTGATAATATGTTTTACACCCACAGCGGCAAAGGGTTTTGGCTTGGTATGCCCTTGTGCTTGATAGAGTTTTATCCAGTCATCAAGGGTGTTGCGGTTGATTTCAAATAGCCTGGCTGTTTTGCTTTTGTTGCCTGCCTTTTGCCAGTGCTTGACGGCGCTGTCTCGTAAGTCTTGGTGGTATACTTTGGGCATAGTAGTGATCAAAAATGTTTATTATATTACAGTTTTAACTATAAGTTTGGGGTATTTACAGAAGTTGTGATTCAAATGGCGGTCTATGCCGGGGTACCTGCTTGTATGAATGGCTTAGCGGCCTCTAGAGAAGCTATGGCAGCCAATTTGATAGACCGTTGACAATCGCATGTTCGACGTAAAAGGCTTCGACGGCTTCTAATTCTTGTTGGATGGTAATACCTAGTTTATTAACAAGCGGGCTTCTACCAATTTCACCTTGAAAATAGGCTTGAGCCTTAATCGTATTAGAGTTTGATGAACTCATTCTGGATATTATTAAGCTTAGTGGCGTTTTGAGCGTAGGTGATTGAGTACAGCTTTGGTAAAGTCGGTTTTTGACATACCAACAGGAATGCTATCCATAAAGCGTCTGTCAGTCTCAGATAGTACCACACCTTCAATCGCATTATTCGCCCTAGCGTAGGCTCTACGATACTTAATGGCTTCAATAGTATTAGAAGAAAAACGGTCATTATTTAAATTATTATAATCTACTTCGATACCCGTAATATGGCTTAACTGTCCCATGGCTATGTCCTTCTATTTTATTATTCAATCTGATAATCATCACGCAAATCTCAACTTAAAATAAGATTTTCGAACTGAATTGGCGAATGACCTAGTTTTTTATTTAGCACAATACAAACCGTATGTGAAAGAATTTTACGCGTTATACGATGCGTTAAATGCCATAAGTTTTTTGCTCTTACCTTTTGGATGTGAAAGCGATCTGTTAATTGACCAATCACAGTCTCAATCTTTCTCCGAGCCTTCATCAGCGTTCGCATTGCATCTTTAGGTCTGGAATCTTTCATATTTTTTCTAAATGGTGTTTGTAAATCAATACCTTGAGATTCTAAATGCCTTGTCAACTCGGGTCTTAAATACCCCTTATCCGCTCCAAGTAAACCATAAATATTTTTTGTGATCTCAGGAGCAACATCTCGTTCATCACAATGAGCAGGGGCAAAGGTATAACCTGTAATCATTCCTGAAAGATTAATGACGATATGACCTTTAAACCCATAATATTTTTCTTGCTTTGCAGCACAATAACTAAAACTTGCATGTTCTTTAAAGTTTTTATGTCCTCTGGCTCTTGTGTAAGCACAGACAGGGATTGGGAAACCATCAATAAAGTGAATATTATCTGAACCATAACGATGATTGAGTTGAGACATAATTTTCTGATTGATATGCCACAAGTTTGCACAGTGCTTACAGAAATTGGGGTAAGACCCCAATTTTGGAAACCACTCTAACCAATTGTTTTTAAAATACATCCAAATGCTTTTGTCCGTGTCTAGACTAAGAAATTCCCCCACAATTTGCATAGTGATGATTTCCACATCAGTCACAGCAGGTGGAAAGCCACGAGTTCTAAGCGGTCGATCAACAACAATGAGGTAAAGTTCTTCTATGATTAAATAGACAAAAATGATAAATTCTTCAATGGACATAACTTTGCTTTGATTTCTTGGTCGAAACTAAAATTGGGTTATGTCCTTTTTATTTCAAGCACTTAAAAGTTGAGATTGGCGTAATCATCTTATCATAGAACGGAGTGAGTTTTTAAGGGTTTGTGGTCAATACTGTAATTGATAATTTTAAATTTATCCAATCAAGCAGGGCTTTGGGATGAAATACTACAAGCCTTGGTTAAAAAAACGATTGAGCGTTGGCAAAACAGCAACACCAACCTACGCCATTATTGACTCTCAAAGCGTTAAAACTACCAGTAAATCAGAGCAAAAGGGCTTTGAACCGTCCTGGTTTTATCGGAGACAAGTTTACTTGAGTCAGGCAGCATAGCCTGACGGAATTAATGAACAACAGTAGATATTTTCCGCATCCACTACGAGCATAGCTCTCCGTCTTGCACTCGGGCAAAGCAGGGCTATGCCTGAAGTGGAATCGCCTGTCGTGCCGACTGAGGCAGCAAGTCCAGACTGTTTAAGCCGTTCACCGTATTTAATCGATAGGTACTGACTACCTTTATCAGAATGATGAATTACCCCGCTTGGTCTACCTCTAGCGTCTAAGGCTTGATTTAACGCATCAAGCACCAGTTGGGTATCCATGCGATTGGATACTTTCCAACCCACGATAACTCGCTTGAACACGTCGATGACAAAGGCGGTATAGACCCAGCCTGATTTAGTTTTGATGTAGGTAAAATCTGCGACCTGAGGAGCACTGCTCCGCAATCGTCTTTTCTTGTTTGGAGCGTCTGCGGTAAAGTTACGTTTTACAAGGTCATTTGGCTTATGTTGATCATCACGTTGTTTGGTGGTGATTTTGCCTTTACCACGCCATACGCCTTGGATGCCTGCTTGTTTCATGAGCCGTTCAACGCTACAGCGAGCCAGTTTGGGTAAGTCATTCTGTTTGAGTTTGTGCCAAACTTTACGAATGCCATATCGACAGCCACTGGCTTGCCAAATCTGTTTGATTTGTGCCATGAGGTGCTTGTCGCTTTGCCTGCGTCGGCTTTGCTTCTCTGGGTTTTCCTGTTCATCTTTGATGCGATAGTAGGTGGATGGTGCGATTGGCAGGATTCTGCAAATCGAAAGGGCCCCATGGTTGTGTTTTTCGTCATCAATGAATTTGACCATTACTTCGGTTTGCGGTCGAGCTTTGCCTGGGCTTCAATACCGGCCGCCTTTCGAATGATTTCGTTGGCTTGTTTAAGCTCCTTAATCTCTCTTTCAAGCTCTGCAATGCGAGTGGCTTGGCTTTGAGTAGTGACGATAACAGGATTTTGCTTAGCTAGGTGCTTTTGATGCCATGAGCGTAGGGTTTCAGGGGTACACCCTAATTTGGGGGCGATGGCTTGGATGGGCGCCCACAGTGAGGGATAATCTTTTTGTGATTCAATCAGTAATTCGATGGCTCGTGTCTTAACTTCTGCCCTGTATTGTTTGCTTTTCATAAGGGTATTGTCTCAGAGTTTTAGGTCTCCGACACTCCAAGTACAGTTCAGTCTTTAAGTGACATATGTATCCTCGCTAAAGAGCGAACCGAATCGTCTTGTCATAAGACATATAAACCAAATACGTGAGTGATAAGGTGTGTTAATTTGTGCTTTTTACCAAAAGTAATTTGCCATGTATTCAAAAATACCAAACATCTTTACTCCTGCAATGAGCAACACCACCGCCAGTAATTTATTGAGCATTGGGTCGGCAAGGCGTTTACTGCCATAAGTCGCTCCGACAAAGCCACCCACCAATGCCACCACCAACCAAATCGGTAATTCGTATGGGAGCTTACCGCCTGTCATCAGCAATCCCAACAGCCCAGACATCGAATTAACCAAAATAAATGCCGAGGCAATTCCTGCCACTACTTTTGGGCTTGCCCAGTTGCTAAACAACAAAATCGGACTCAAAAACACGCCACCGCCGACGCCTGTCAAACCTGACAACAAACCGAGTATCGAACCGACCACAGCCAACAGCCACTTTGATACAGGTTTTAGCGAATGGTCAGCGGTTAAAACTTTGGCAGATTTGAACGAATAAAGGGCAGAAAATACCAATACTGCCCCCACAATCGGCTTGTAAAAGTAGCTTGGCAAATGGGTCATACCGCCAATAAATGCCATTGGTACAGCAGTCACCGCTAGTGGTAAAAAAATCTGCCACGAAAAATTTTTGCCACTATAAAACCGCCAAAACGCAATTGCAGACACGAGGATATTTAAGCACAATGCCGTGGGTTTCATCATCGCAGGCTCGACGCCGACAATTCCCATGACCGCCAAATAGCCAGATGCACCGCCATGCCCAACGGATGAATATAACAAAGCGGATAAAAAGAATAAAACACTTAAAATAGCGGTGGGCATCGTTTTTATTTATCCTTTCTAACCATTATTACTCAACCACAAACTTTCTTCACTGTCGGCATAAAATTCCTGTTTCCACACAGGGATATCTGCTTTGATGGCATCGAGTAACCAACGGCACGCATCAAACGCAGGGTAGCGGTGGTGAGCCGTAACGCCAATCCATACCGCCATGTCACCGATTGCCAAGTCACCAATCCGATGAATCGCCACCGCATTGATGATGTCAAACTGCTGTTTGGCTTGTGTGATAAGTTTTTCACCTTGGTTAATTGCCAGTTTTTCGTAGCCGTAATAGGTCAGCTTGGTGACTGGGCGAGCGTTATTATGGTTGCGTACCCAACCTTCGAAAGTTGCTAATGCCCCACAATTGCCATTAAGCAAAGCTTGTTTCAGCCGTCTGTCATCAATTGGCTTATCAAGTAACGCAAAGCCTTGATTAATAGCAGTTTGGTAGGCTTCGTCTTCGTTTAGAAGAATTTTGGATGAGGTTTGATGTAAGGAAGTCATGCTAACCCCCAGCCACAGGCGGAATAAAGGCGACCACATCACCGTCTTGAAGGGGTGCGTTCCAATTGGTAATTTTGTGGTTGATTGCAACCGCAATCTTTTGTTGGGGTAATTTAAACTGATATTTGTCGGTCAAAAATTGGTACAACTCGGTCAAGCTGTGACCGTCAAAGGTCATGCGATCTTCGTCTTTGCCTGCACTTTTGGCAAGACTAGCAAAGTATAAAATCTCTAAATGTTTAATTGTTGACATAATCAGACTTGCCCCCTGTTTTGTTTAGCAATTTGATATCACTGATAATAATGTCGTGCGATAAGGCTTTGGTCATGTCATAGATGGTTAAGCAAGCGACTGACACGGCGGTCAAGGCTTCCATTTCGACCCCTGTTTTGTGGGTGACTTTGGCAGTGGCGGTCACGGTGATGGCGTGCTGGCTGTCGCCATAGTCAAAGCTCATTTTCACGCTATCAAGTGGCAGTGGGTGGCATAAGGGAATCAGGTCTGAGGTGCTTTTTGCTCCCATGACACCTGCGATGTAGGCGGTTTGGGTGATTGAGCCTTTTTTTGTCATGCCGTCTGCGTTTTTGATGGCGGTGTAGATATCGGCAGGGAATATGACTTGCCCTGTGGCGGTGGCGGTGCGTGTGGTGGCGGTTTTGGTGGATACATCGACCATTGCGATATCGCCGTTTGCATCTAAATGGGTTAAATGATTTGTCATTTTTTAATTCTCTAATTTTTGTAAAGCCAATTCAAACTTATCTTTCGTGTTAAAATTCGCCAAGTTTACCCAAGGATCTGGCAACTCAACCATTTTAACCGTTTTATCCACCAAAAACTTCATCACCGACCGATTGCCCTTATCTAAATAGTCATAAAGCTCAAGCAATAAATCAGTGCGATATAGCCCTAATAGTGGGTAATCTTTTTCACCCTTTAGATAAATAACATCTTCATGTTTATTAGTTGCTCTATCAAACAACTGATGATAAAGCTGATTTGCACCAATCAAACAATCACAGCTAATCACCATTAAATAATCTTCAGGATAAACCACTTGCAACATTGCATTGGCAATCGCAGATAATGCCCCTGCTCCTTTACCGTTGTCATCGCTTGGCAATTCGTCAGCAATCACAATTACTTTGCCTTTTTCCAAATAGCTTGGGTGATAAAAATTTTTGCCATTATCCGCTATCATCACTGGCACTTTTAAATTTGTTTCATGCCTTAATTGCGTACTTAAAGATTTAGCATGATCGATATGCCATTCTAGCAAGGTTTCACCGTTTGGCAATGTTAACAGGGCTTTTGGCGAACCCATTCGAGTAGATTCGCCCCCTGCCAAAATCACAATTCCTGCCAAATCAATCATGTGTTGGGTTGACACGCATTAGATGCGGTACAAAGTTACACGGACGAGTGCGGTTGTCGAGTTGCTCTTTTAAAATCCCTTCCCAACCAGTGCGACACGCACCAGTTGACCCTGGTAAGCAGAAAATCGCTGTATTATTCGCCATACCTGCCACCGCACGAGATTGGAGCGTGGACATACCGATTTCGTCTTTTGACAAGGCACGGAACATTTCGCCAAAGCCCTGCACTTCTTTATCAAACAAAGGCGACACCGCCTCTGGCATGCTGTCACGGATATAAAACCCTGTACCGCCTGTGGTGATGACTGCATGGACATTGGGGTCGGCTATCCATTTGCTGACCATGGCACGGATTTGGTAAATACAGTCTGTCGTTAAGGCACGTTCGGCAAGGGTGTGACCTGCCTCGACTAGGCTATCGACTAGGTATTTACCAGAGGTATCTTCGTCTAGCGTGCGTGTGTCGGATACGGTGAGTACAGCGATATTTAGCGGGATAAAGGGTTTGGCAGGTTTCGTCATTTTGAGTTCCTTATTGTTAGCTGGAGGGGCGTAAGGCTTACGCCCTGTCTTCTTTTTGGATTTGGTGTTAGTCGCTCGACAAGTGTTTTTTGGCAAGCACTTTTTTCCAACTATCTTCTAAACAATCAATCGCAAGCCATTTATCGACTGTTTCGCTATCAAGATTGCCTTTTTAACCACCAATCATAGAAAGATTATTCATCAACCCACTATTTTGTTCATGTAAATGGTGATGTTCTGGCTTAATCGGCATTAGATTTTGCACCGCTCTTTTTAGCCCAGTCACATCGCCACTCGCCAAAAACTCACGCACATCATAGCTTGCCTTATCAAACAAACACAAATGCACCTTGCCTTGACTGCTCACTCGCAAGCGATTGCACGAATCACAAAAATGCGTGGCATACGGCTCGATAATGCCGATTTTGCCGACATAATCGTCATGGCAATACTCGGTCGCAGGTCCTGCATCACTGGCTCGCACCTGTGCCACCCAGCCACGCTCCAGTAGATAATCACGGATTCGGCTGACATTGGTATGCTCGGCAAAAAACAGCTTGCCATTGTCCGAAGTCTGCATAAACTCAATAAAGCGGTAGGTCACAGGGCGAGTTTTGGCATAGTCTAGGGCGGATAATAAATTGTCAAAAGCGGTATCGGCTTTGAGTATGCCATTAATTTTTAGGCGAATATCGGTGCTGTCGAGTAGCGTATCAATATCACCTAATAAAGTCGGCAACATATCAAAGCCTGTGATTTGTTTAAACAGCATGGGGTCAAAGCTATCAATGCTAAGATTAAGCTGATTTAGCCCTGCGGTGTGCCAAGCGGATAGGTGTTTGCCGAGTTTATAGCCGTTAGAACTCACCGCTACCGTGGCAATGCCGTGGCTTTTGGTCAAAGCGATGATATCGGTAAGGTCAGAGCGAATGGACGGCTCACCGCCTGTTAAGCGGATTTTGCTTGTACCCAATTCGGCAAAGCCTTGTACTAAGATATTGATTTCATTCAGGGAAAGTTCATTATCGGGGCGTTTGCCACCGTTGGCGGTATAGCCGTTTGGCAAACAATAGTCACAGCGGAAGTTACAAAAATCGGTGACTGACAGGCGCAAGTAATTGAGTTGTCTATGAAAACCGTCCACCAGCGTTGATTTGGGGGCATAACGATGAGCGGTAGGGCTTGAGCCTACAGGCATTGGGTGGGTGGTGATGGTTTTCATGGTGAGCTTTAGGCGTTGCCTCGGTAATGGGTGAAATTTTACTGTAACAAGTTTTTAGTAAGAATACCATTCACCATTAGCAAGGCAAACTACTACTTTAGCGGTACAGATAAAGACGGTATTAAGATTTAAAGGAATTTTGTATAATCTAATCATTAATTATCAAGCCAAAAACCAACAACTAGGAAAAAATTACATCCTTTGATTAAGTCAGAAATGCTTAATACTTTTCAATCAGTAAAAGAGCTTATGCTTGGTAAAAATTACGACAATATATTACAACAGAGTTCACAAGGTTTTTTATTTACCTATGATGACTGGAGTGATGTAGTCAGAATGGAAAAACTCCAATATATTGATAATGCACAATATGCCATTATAGAAACTTTGTTTTCGGATTTTGTAAATTATTTAGAAAACTCTGATGACTTTGACCAAAAAGAAATTAATAAATTTAAATTCGTTGATGAGATATTTCATGAGCATTTAAGAGAGTTAAGTTTTTTCAAATTTAGAAATCCTGAAATTATCTCTATAGATGAAGCTATTAATGAATTTAAAGATACCAATTTTTTCCCACCTACTATTGTTTTGAAAGATGGAAAATTTATTGATATCCAAAATCATTTCACCAATGTAGTGTATTTTTAACAATTTTAAAAATTAAAATTATTGAAAGTTCCAACTAAAAGGCTCAATCGTCACCCATTCACCTGCCATCACCCCTGCATTGTCTTGCGGTAATACCAACAAACAATTCGCTTGGCTTAACTGCTTGATACGGTGCGAATCTTGAGCGGATAAGGGCGTGACGCTTAAATTCCCCTCATCGTCTTGGGCAACAATCGCTCGTTGATAATCCTGTCTGCCAACCGCTTTTTTGATGTTATGGGTGGTTTTGGCTTGTAACCTTAATGGCTTTGGCAGATCCATTTCATTGACCCCTGACAGTCGCCATAACGCAGGTTTGACAAACTGCAAACAACCGACCACCGTCGATAACGGATTTCCGGGTAAACCAAAATACAAAACGGTTTTTTCGGCTTTTTTAAACTCTCCAAACACAAACGGCTTTCCGGGTTTCATCGCCACTTTATAATGGTTAATTTGCCCCAAATCATCAATCACCGTGGTTAAAAAGTCATAATCGCCCACCGATACCCCTGCAGTTGAGATAATCAAATCACATTCGCTAATTGCTTGCTGTACCGTGTTTCGAGTCGCCTCAAGCGTGTCGGCAACAATGCCATAATCTTTGATAATAATGGGCAATTCATGGAGCAAGGATTTCAGCGTTGGGGTATTGGAATTATAAATCTTTGCCAAATCGGTGAGTGGCTCACCAATTTGTACCAACTCATCCCCCGTGGCGATGATACCCACGGTCAAAGGGGCAAATACCGACACTTGAGCCACGCCTAGATTTGCCAATAGGCTGATATCAGTGGGATTCAGGCGTTTGCCAATGGTTAGGACGGTTTCGCCTGTTTGCACTTCTTCGCCTTGATAGCGGATATTTGAGCTGACTGTGGCGGTTTTAGTTAGCGTAATGGCATAGCGCTGGGTTTTATCAATGCTATCTTTAATATCGTTAAAATTGGTATTTTCCTGCATCACCACGGTGTCGCAATCGCTCGGCACGATAGCCCCTGTAAAAATCCGCACGCCTTGCCCTGCTTGTAATGTGCCGTCAAATGCCTTGCCTGCGACCGATTCACCCACGATAGTCAGAGCGGTGTGTTCGGCAAGCTCGCTACCCTTGGCAAAGGCATAACCGTCCATTGCGGATAGGTTTTGGCGTGGAATGTCAAAACTGGCGGTGATGTCTTGTGCCAAAATATGATTTTTGGCTTGCAATAGTGGTAGCGTTTGGGTCGCTCGCTGATTGAGCGGATGTTCGGCTAAATATTGTTGGCAACGTTCGGTAATGGCGGATTTTAAATCTTGGACGGATATCATACTTCATCTCTAATACATTCAAATAAGTAGGGCGGGTTAGCAAAGCGTTACCCACGATACACATTTTCTTCATTCATTTGCAAATTCATGCCTTGAATATCAGCATTATGGCTAAGTTTGAACAAAAAGTCCGTCAAACCATGATGAAACGATTGTTGGATCAATTCATTGGCAATCATCGGCATGGCTTGCTCAAAACTCAAGGCTTGACCGTCTTCACGGCTTAACACCTCAACAATATGCACGCCATAGCGAGTTTCGATGGGATTGACCGACACGCCGACAGGCAAACCAAACACCGCTTGCTCGAACTCTGGTACGGTTTCACCTTTGACGATTTCGCCCAAATCACCGCCGTTGTCTTTTGAGGGACACAATGAGTATTGTTGGGCGAATTGGATAAAGTCAGCGTCCCGATTTTGGCTGTTTTGCAGGGTTTCAATTAGGTTTGTCGCCTGTTTTTTTAGCTCGATACGTTCTTCCCCTGCATCGGGTGGCGAAGCCAATAAAATATGGCGTACCGTCAACAGCGGTGGAGTGACGTAGCGTTGTGGGTTGCTATCGAATAACTGGCGACAGCTATCTTCATTAGGTATGGTGGGTTGGACGTTTTTATCAATCAAGTCGCTGATGGCGGTTTCTTCATCGGCTTGCCAAGCGGATTCGCCCAATGTGGGGTCGGCATACACGGCTTGCTTGAGCAGTTCTCGGATGACCAGGGCTTGGGCGGATAAAAATAACGCCTCGTCTTGGCTATTGGCTGGGTGATATTGCACTTCTTGGGCGATAGCGGCGGGGTCGATGACCACGCCATTGACGCTGATATTGGGGATTTGTTGGCGACTACTGGCGATTAGATTATCGGGGCGTTTCGCCTCAGCTAGTGCCTCTTCGATGAGTTCTTTTTCGCTGTGGGGGCGTTTGAGGTCATCTGAGGTTGGCATGATACGAATATTATCGTCTTGTTCAGAGTTGGCTTGGTTGATTTGGTTGTTTTTTGGGTCGAAAGTTGAAACGCTCATAAGCTACCCTTAAATCATATAGGTTAAAATTTTTTATTATTATTGATGGTATTGTCGTTTTTTACTATACCGCTTTAGCATTACAAGTTAGAATTTCAATCTATATTTAAGAAACTTTAGTGCATTGTCTTAAGGAAAAATATGAAGATATTAGACAAGGTCGAAGAGCTAATTGAAGAGGCTGATATTCACAGTTTTGAAAAAAATAACTATCGAACAAATCATGGTGTTTATTCACGTCCAACTCCTCAGATGCTTGCATGGATTGCCGAATGCGAGGATGTTATTTTAACTAATTTTGGTAGAGACAGTTCACCTTGGAGAGCGTTTGAACAATTAGATAAAGTTCAATTAGATGGTAATTATGAAGATACTTTAGAAAAACAAAAGAGCTTTATTCTAGGTGCTTTGATGACTTGTCGAAGAATTCAACCTCTTGAAACTCCTATTAAGAAATTAAACCAACCAAGCCCAAAAAATAATAAAGTTTTTATTGTACATGGTCATGATGATGCGTTAAAAAATGAAGTTGCTCGTTTTATAGAAAGATTGAAACTTGAACCTATCATTTTACATGAACAACCAAATTCTGGAGATACTATCATTGAAAAAATTGATAGAAATACAGATGTTGGCTTTGGAGTAGTTTTATATACACCTTGTGATGTTGGAAACGATATAAAGCATAAGGATAATCTTCAACCAAGAGCAAGGCAAAACGTAGTTTTTGAACATGGATATTTAATTGCCAAAATTGGTAGAAAGAACGTTGCTGCCTTAGTTAAAGGCAATGTTGAAAAACCGAATGATATTTCAGGAGTAGTTTATATTCCCACAACAGGCGATTGGAAATTGAATTTAGCAAAAGAATTGAAATATAGTGGCTATAATGTTGATATGAATTTGGTCATTTAATGTCATTAAAGACGAAAAAAAACCACGAATAGACGGCTGGAGTGTTCTATCCGTGGGAACTGGGAAAATAAATCAGTTTTTTAAATTACTATAGTGGGGCGTAAGCATGGTGCCCCTACATCCGTATCATAACATTTAGATTATTGAGCCGATTTTTGACGCACGATTTGATAACGTCTGCCCAAATACCAAATCGGTGCAGAGATAATGTGAATCAAGCGAGTAAACGGCACTAATAAAATCAAAGTCGTACCCAAAAGCATATGTAGTTTATACACAATCCCAGCTTGCTCAACCAGTGAGGCAGCATACACAGGGCGAAGAATCGCCAAGTTTTGAGCCCAACTTGCCAAGTTCATCATCATCACGCCGTCCATGTGGTCCATTGACACAAAAATCGTGCCAAGACCTAACAACAACTGAGCCAACAAGATAATCAATAACGCCTTGTCGCCAAAGGTCGAGGTATGGCTGATACGAGGGTCAGAAAAACGGCGGATAATCAGCATGATTAAACCAAACAAACACACGACCCCTGCCACGCCACCCACGATCATTGCCATGATTTGTTTTTGCGGAGCGGTGATAAAGTGTTCATACACGGCGTGCGGTGTAAACATACCAAACAAATGCCCTAACAATAGAATCAAAATACCAATGTGAAACAGGTTGCTTGCCACACGCATATTGCGAGGTTGAAGCATTTGGCTTGAGCTGGTTTTCCATGTGTACTGTGAGGTGTCAAAACGCACCCAACAGCCGAAAATACACACGGTGAGGGCGATATAAGGGTAAATACCGTATAAAAAAACGTGCATCCAATTTTCTGCGTTCATCATTGGACTCCTTCTTTGAGGGTGTTATTTTTTAGATGATTTGATTGACTTTGTAATTCATTAAACTGACTGTTGGCACGACTAGAAGTTTGGTTAAAATCGACCCAATGCACAGGGGCAACACTGTTGCGTTGGGCTTGTTGTCCGAGGGTTTGGGCGATATGTTGCTTGGTTTGATTGCTCGGGCAGTTTTCTTGCTCGGCTCCCAAGAAATCAACCATTTCTTCTTCCCATTCGCTGTCAATGGCTTCAAGGCTGTCTTCGGCAAGTTTGACCGCTTCGGATTTATTCATATTGGCAAGCTCGTCATCAATCAAGCTTAACGGCTGTCCTGCGACTTGCAATAATGCCTTAAATAAGCTGGCGTACTCACTTTGTTTATCAATAAGTCTTGCCCCAAGCACTGCCAAAATATGGCTGACATCGGCAATGTCCATGCGGACTTGCATTTCGTCACCTGTGGCTACGGCTTGGTATGCCAAAAACTCAAGGTACATCGGAATGTAATCTGGCAATTCTTTGGCATCGATAGCAAATCCTGCTTGCTCGTATTGAGCCATTAAATCGACCATGGCTTGACCACGGTCACGGCTTTCACCATGAACATGTTCAAACAGCCATAGCGACAAGGTGCGACCACGTTCAAATAGGCTGTCATAGCGGGCTTGGGCTTCTAATTCACCCAAATTTGTCAAGCTGTCAATCAAGTCTGCGATTTCGCCTCGCACTGCTGGGCTAATCAAGCGTGAATTTTTTACCAAGTCTTTGCAAACGTCTAACGTGTCATCGGCAAACAGTTCGTGACTGGGATAATCCATGAGCAAACTAATCACTTTTAACAGTTTCATATCATGGCTGTTGCTCTGAATATTGGTTTGCTCAATATTGGTGTTTTCAACCGTTGGGGTAGCGTCACTCATATCAGCTCTCCCAAGTTTGCACGGTGTCAATCATGTCACGGCGACTGGTTTTTTTGTTGCCAAATATACTGTAATCGCTGTCACCGTTGCATTCATTGCCAAAGGTAAAGCCACAGCCACCACGCTCGGCAAACGCATCGCTTAGGGCTTCTTCACGGTGAGCGGTTGGGATGACAAAACGGTCTTCGTAATTGGCAATCGCAAGGTAGCGGTACATTTCTTCGACTTGGTGTTTGCTCAGACCTACGCTGTCTAGCACGCTTTGGGCATCAACTTTATCGACCAGTTGTGAGCGTTTGTAGCTACGCATGGCAAGTAAGCGCTTGAGTGCCAATTTGACAGGGGCTTCATCGCCTGCTGTCAGCATATTGGCAAGGTATTTGACAGGAATACGCAAGCTATCGACATCTGGAATCAAGCCGTCCATACCGACTGTGCCTGCTTCGGCGGCGTTTTGAATCGGCGATAGTGGTGGCACATACCAAACCATTGGCAAGGTGCGGTATTCTGGGTGCAATGGCAATGCCAATTTCCAGTCCATTGCCAGTTTATACACAGGCGATTTTTGAGCGGATTCGATGACCGACATATCCACGCCGTCTTTTAGGGCTTGGGCGATGACCGCAGGGTCATTTGGGTCAAGGAAAATGTCAAGTTGGGCTTGGTAAAGGTCTTTTTCGTTGGCGATACCAGCGACTTCTTTGATTTTGTCGGCATCATACAATAGCACGCCTAGATAGCGAATCCGCCCTACGCAGGTTTCGGAACACACGGTTGGCATACCGCTTTCGATACGAGGGTAACAGAAGATACATTTTTCGGATTTGCCCGACTTCCAGTTGTAGTAGATTTTTTTGTAAGGACAGCCCGAAATACACATCCGCCAGCCACGACATTTTTCTTGGTCAATCAGCACAATGCCGTCTTCTTCACGTTTATAAATCGCTCCACTTGGACATGAGGCAACACACGCAGGGTTCAAGCAATGCTCGCACAGGCGTGGTAGGTACATCATAAAGGTGTTTTCGTATTGACCGTAGATATCGGCTTGGACGTTGTCAAAGTTTTTGTCCAAACGGCGTTTGGCAAATTCTGAACCAAGAATTTCTTCCCAGTTGGGACCCCATTCGATTTTTTGCATCCGCTTGCCTGTAATCAGTGAGCGTGGGCGAGCAATCGGTTGGTGTTCGCTAATCGGGGCGGTGTGTAGGTGTTGGTAATCGAAGTCAAACGGTTCATAGTAGTCGTCAATACTCGGCAAATCTGGGTTGGCAAAGATATTGGCGAGAATGCGGAATTTGCCCCCGATTTTTGGGTTGATTGAGCCGTCAGCGTTGCGAATCCAGCCACCTTTCCATTTGGCTTGGTTTTCCCATTCTTTGGGGTAGCCGATACCAGGTTTGGATTCGACATTGTTAAACCATGCGTATTCCATGCCTTCACGACTGGTCCAGACGTTTTTACAGGTGACTGAGCAGGTGTGACAACCGATACATTTATCAAGGTTTAGCACCATGCCGACTTGTGAGCGAATTTTCATAAAAAATTCCTTATGGGTTGCCTAATTTATGGCTGACCGCATCAGTGGGGCGAGCATAAATTTGGGTATTTGTCATTTTTTTATTGTATCCCCCTCGGCTTGCCAAAAACATCATGCCAAAGGGGATAAGTTGGGTGGTTCATTATGCTAAAGTAGTAGCCTATATTTAGACTACGCTTTAAAAAAGCTAGATAATTCTAAATCATCCTCTATTTAACCCCTCTAAATCCCCCTTGTCAGGGGGAGAACCGCTCCTTCCCCTGCTAAGGGGAGGGTTGGGTTGGGGTTAATGACATCTTAATCCAACGTAGTCGGTAATGGACGAGGCAATTCGTCATCGGGTTTGCCTTCAAGCCAATCGACTTTTGCCATTTTACGCACCAACACAAATTCGTCACGGTTACAGCCGACTGTGCCATAGTAGTTAAAGCCATAGGCTTGTTGGGCATAGCCACCAATCATGTGGGTGGGTTTTAGCACCGCACGAGTGACTGAGTTATGAATACCGCCACGAGTGCCTGTGGATTCTGAGCCTGGGATGTTGACCAGTTTTTCTTGGGCATGGTACATCATGGTCATGCCTTCTTTGACACGTTGCGACACCACGGCACGAGCGGTGATTGAGCCGTTTGCGTTAAACACTTCAATCCAGTCGTTGTCTTCGATGTCAGCTTTGCGTGCGTCAATTTCGCTCATCCACACACAAGGACCGCCACGAGAAAGGGTCAGCATTAGCAAGTTTTCAGAATAGGTACTATGAATGCCCCATTTTTGGTGCGGTGTTAAGAAGTTTAATACCACTTCTTTATTGCCGTTGGTTTTGTAGCCTTTAAAATGCTCAACGGTTTTGGTGTCAATCGGTGGGCGGTATTGTTGCATCTGCTCACCAAACGCCTGCATCCAAGGGTGGTCTTGATAAAACTGCTGACGACCTGTGATAGTACGCCAAGGAATCAACTCGTGTACGTTGGTGTAGCCTGCGTTGTAGCTGACTTTTTCCGATTCTAGTCCAGACCAAGTTGGGCTTGAGATAATTTTGCGAGGTTGTGCCACGATATCATGGAAACGGATTTTTTCGTGTTCGCTCGATTTTGCCAAATGGGTGTGGTCACGGCCTGTATTTTTTGACAAGGCTGACCATGCTTTGACCGCCACATGACCGTTGGTTTCTGGGGCAAGCATCAGGATGGTTTCGGCAGCGTCAATGGCGGTGTTAATACGAGGGCGACCTTGTGCGACAGTCGGCTCGGTAACGGTGTAGCTTAGTTCGCCAAGTTGTGCCACTTCTTCTTTGGTGTCCCAGTCCATGCCTTTAGAGTTATTACCCAAAGTGTCCATTAACGTACCCAAGGCGGTGTATTTGGCATAGGTGCTTGGATAGTCACGTTCCACAACTTTGATATGTGGACAGTTTTTACCCGGAACAGGTTTTTCGCCTGCGGTTTTCCAGTCTGTACCGCCAAATGGCTGTGCCAATTCGCCAACGCTGTCATGTTGCATGGGCAAAGTGACGACATCGGTCTGTACGCCAAGATGGGTCGCTGACAGTTGTGAGAATACATTGGCAATGCCTTTGTAGATTTCCCAGTCTGATTTTGATTCCCAAGCAGGGTCGGTGGCGGCAGTCAATGGGTGGATGAATGGGTGCATATCCGAGGTGTTCATGTCGTCTTTTTCATACCATGTCGCTGTTGGCAACACGATATCTGAATACAAACAGGTACTCGACATACGAAAATCAAGGGTCGTCACAAGGTCAAGTTTGCCTGTGGGGGCGTTTTCGACCCAATCGACTTCATGCGGACGTAGTTCGGCAACGGTTTCATCGCCCAATACGCCATTTTTTGTACCCAAGAGATATTTGAGCATATATTCATGCCCTTTACCTGATGAACCAAGCAAGTTTGAACGCCAAATAAACAGATTGCGTGGGAAGTTGGCAGGGTTATCTGGGCTTTCACAGGCAAAACTTAATGAGCCATTATGTAGGCTTTCGACCACATAATCTTCCACTTTCATGTCTTTTGCTTTGGCTTCATTGGCAATGGTGAGTGGGTTGCGGTTTAGCTGTGGAGCAGATGGTAGCCAACCTGCACGCTCGGCTCGAATGTTGTAGTCGAGCATATGCTCTGGGAAATGGGTTTTGTTGGCGTGTGGTGACAACAATTCATGAGCCGACAATTTTTCATAACGCCATTGGCTAGAATGGTTGTAGAAGAAACTTGTGCCGTTCATGTGGCGTGGTGGTCTGTGCCAGTCAAGAGCAAATGCCAATGGGGCCCAGCCAGATTGTGGACGTAGTTTTTCTTGTCCAACATAATGTGCCCAACCACCGCCAGATTTACCAATACAACCACACAGCATGAGCATATTAATCACGCCACGGTAGTTCATGTCAAGGTGATACCAGTGGTTCATCCCTGCACCAATGATAATCATGGATTTACCGTGCGTTTTGTGGGCATTTTCGGCAAATTCACGGGCAATTTGAATCACTTTTTCGCGGCTTACGCCTGTGATGGCTTCTTGCCATGCAGGTGTGCCTGCGACGGTGGCATCATTGTAATCATCGGTAACGTGCTGACCGCCAACCCCATTTGCCACGCCAAGATTTGCCACCATTAAATCAAACACGGTCACGACTTTGGCGGTTTGACCATTGGCAAGGTTGATGGTGCGACAAGGGATAGTTTTATACTGAATGGCATCGCCAGCGACTGCGGTAAAGTAAGGGTGTTCGTCACCGCCAAAATAATCCAAACCGACTTCCACGGTTTCGCCACTGTCTTTTTGGCTTAACGCTAAATCAATCTCAGCCCCAGTTGAGCCGTCACGAGCTTCCAAGTTCCATTTGCCTTTGTCGGCACGTTCGGCATCGCCCCAACGGTAGCCAATCGACCCTTGTGGTGATACCAATTCGCCATGTTGATTGATGGCAACGGTTTTCCATTCTGGGTTGTTGTCTTGCTCAAGGTTGCCTGTCAAATCAGACGCACGCAAGAAACGTCCTGCACGCAACTCTCGACCTTCGCCTTCGACCATAACAAGCATCGGCAAATCGGTGTAGCGTTTGGCATAATCAACGAAGTAATCACTTGGTTGTTTGAGATAAAATTCTTTGATAATCACATGGCTAAAGGCTTGAGCAAGGGCGGCATCTGTGCCTTGTTTTGGATTAAGCCATAGGTCACAAAGTTTTGAGATTTCGGCATAGTCAGGGGTGATGGCGACAGTTTTTGTACCTTTATAACGCACTTCGGTAAAGAAGTGAGCGTCTGGGGTACGAGTTTGCGGTACGTTTGAACCCCAAGCGATGATATAGTCAGAATTGTACCAATCGGCAGATTCTGGTACGTCAGTCTGCTCACCCCAAACCATTGGGCTAGCAGGTGGTAAGTCACAATACCAATCATAAAATGACAAGCACACGCCACCGATTAATGATAAATAACGGCTACCTGCAGCATAGCTGACCATTGACATCGCAGGAATCGGCGAAAAGCCGATGATACGGTCAGGGCCAAAGGTTTTGGCGGTATAGACATTCGAGGCGGCGATGATTTCGTTCACTTCGTTCCAACTTGAACGCACAAAGCCACCCAAACCACGTTTGGATTTGTATTGGGCGGTTTTGGCAGGGTCAGACACGATACTGCCCCATGCTTCGACTGGGTCGGCAAATTGGGCTTTGGCTTCACGCCATAATTTGAGTAGCGGTTTACGCACTTTTGGGTATTTTAGGCGGTTGGCTGAGTACATATACCAGCTATAGCTTGCCCCACGAGGACAGCCACGAGGTTCGTGGTTGGGTAGGTCTGGGCGAGTACGTGGGTAGTCGGTTTGTTGGGTTTCCCAAGTGACTAGACCGTTTTTGACGTAGATTTTCCATGAGCATGAGCCAGTACAGTTCACACCGTGAGTCGAGCGGACGATTTTGTCGTATTGCCAACGACTGCGGTAGCTGTTTTCCCAGTCACGGCTTTCGTCACGCACTTCGCCATGACCGTCAGCAAATTCGCTTGTTTTTTTGGTAAAAAATTTAAATTGGTCGAGTAGATGGCTCATTTTGCTATCCTCATCTAGGGCGTGTCCTCAATTTAACTTAGCATGAATAATAGAGCAAGCCAAGTAAAGCATCGATTTAAAATTACGAGCTAATTTCTCATAGCGAGTAGCAATACTACGAAACTGCTTTAATCGTGCAAATGCATTCTCGACTAAGTGGCGTAATTTATAAAGGTAGCTATCAAAATCAGGGTTAGGTTGCTTGGCATTTTTACGCTTTGGTATAATAGCTTTCATACCGTGTTCTATCGCTTTATCTCTGATTTCTTGCGAGTCATACCCTTTGTCAGCGATAAAATACTGGGCTTCTTGTATGACTTCTATCAAGTCGTTTGCAATTTGACTGTCGTGCACGTTACCCCCAGTGACTTTAAAATCGAGCGGATTTCCATGCGAGTCCACACATAGGTGTATTTTTGTCGTGTTTCCGCCACGGCTTTGTCCAATTGCTCTATCGAAAACACGCCGAGCTCCACTTGCATGTTGATGACACCGTACATAACTTCCGTCGATGAATACCCATTCTTTGTCAATTTCTTTTCGTAGATCAAAAAAAAATTCTGCCACAAGCCTTTTTTAGACCATCGGTTAAAGCGGTTATAAGCGGTTTTCCATGACCCTAGCTCAATAGGTATGTCTCGCCATGGTGCACCTGTTCTTAGCTTCCATAGTATGGCTTCCATCACGGTACGGTCGTTCTTCCATTGATGACAGCCGTGCGCTTTCATGGTTGTTTGTAATTGTTCCCATATGTTGTCAGTTATTACGGTTCTCGCCATTGTTTGTGTTTGCCTATATTTTGTTGAAATATAGGGTTAAAATAGGGCTCTTTTGGGCTTATTCAAATTAGGGACACGCCCTAGATGGTAAGGTTATATCTAGCATGAGTATAGGAGGTGTAAAGTGTCTTGCCTATCGGCTATAGGGTGGTGAATACTACTACTTAGGGGGTATTAGATTAATAAAAGCTTCAGTTCAATATATGGGTTGGGGCGAAGTCCAAATAGATTCTAGTTCATAGAATCACAATATTTTTACTTTTTGAGTTCATATCAATGGTGAATATATAGAAATAAAAAACGGCACTTGGGAGTTCAATTATATTATGCAGATCTGTGGTCAAGATTTGATTGAAAAGCAAAGGTCGTATGATAACCAGTCTAATTAAGTGATTGAAGTTCAATCACTTAGTCTAAAGCTTTTAAAACTAATTTGTTCTAGTTTTCCGAGTGTTACGCTTTACTAACTTATGCTACAAGATTTTATGTTAATAAGGTAATTTTGTTTTGGTACGTAATATTTTACTTTTGAAGATTTAAATTCAACCAAATAAACCGTCTTTTCTGGGCTTGCTTAAAATCGGCAGATACACACACAAAAACAGTATAAAGCTGATAAGCCATAACACCTGCGACACAGTCAACAGCTGTGTATAGTAAGCGGGCAATACAATCGGCAACAGCCCACGAGTAACCATAGTCACCACCATAAGCGTTAATATCACCCCGACCAATTTAGGTGGCTCATGCACCGACAGCCCTGTATGCCCTAGACTCACACGGCTCATCATCGACAATGTCATCACCCCTATCCCTGACAATGCCAATGTATGCACCGCAAAGCTATGGGCAAAACCTGCCCACGGCAACAACGCAAACAGCCCCAATGCCACCACCATACCGCCAAACGCTACAAACAGCGACCATACCAACGGCTTGCCCCACATCCCACTGTGATACCAACCCATCAGCCGATAGCCATTCGCCAATGCTGTGACAAGGGCAAACAGTGACGCAATCACAGGCTGACCGCACAAGTCTGCGAGCATAAAGGCAAGAAAGCCAAACAGACTGACCCTATCCACCCATACAGCGTTTTTGAGTTCTACTTTGGGAGCGTTTTTGGGCAGATGATGATTGATCCCATTGCTGATGAACATCGGCATGACCCGTCGCCCAATGGTCAGCACTACCCCAATAATTAGATAAAACGCTAGATACACGCCTGTCTTTTGCCATGCGATATCGGAACGCCATGCCCCAATAGCGAAGATGACAAATGCAAGCCATAGCAAAGCAAGTTTGGCAAGGATACCGATTTGGCGACGTTGACGTACCCGAATAATCGGGGTAAACACCGCTACGCAAACCAGCGACCACCAAAGAATATCCAGTCCACTGGCAAGCCTTAGCCCAATCGCTGTGATATCAGACGACAGCTGCGGTAAGCACGCCCATGTCAGCCTTGCCAATGCCCAAGGCAGAAATATCGCAAACAACCGCCACCCATACGGCATGGGCTGATTTGTCCATGTCTTCACCGCAGTGAGCAGAAATCCTGCGATGACCGCTAACGCATAGCCAAAAGTCATCTCATGGGCGTGCCACATAAAAGGCGTGAAAGCGGTCAGTGTAAAATCTATCCAGCCTTGCAATACCGCAAGCCATAGCCCCATGGTGATAATGGCAAACACCGATGCCCCGACAAAGAACACCCGAAAGCCTAAGTTTAGGATAGGGTGTGGGGATTTGGGGGATAATTAGCGGATGCGATAGCGTGCAGGTTGGTCGGCAGTTTTGATGACGTTTTGGTCGGTATTTTGGTGGACATGGTGAATTCCCAGTGCTTTACTCAAGTTTATTTTGCACCGATTCACCAATCGCAACAATACTCATTTGGGAGTAATAGGGGAAGATTTACTTTGGACAAGCTACTTGGGAGAGATATTTGCAAGTACTATTTGTTATGCCATTGCCAAATCATCAACAAATTCAACTTTTAGCTTTTTGCCAAGTGCATTTGCCACATTGGATAACGTTGCAAGGGTCAAACTAGGATAAGCCCCATAATCGATTAATAACTGAAGTTACGCAGCCCTTTAAAAAAGCGCTATCATAACAAAAAAAGTAGTCAGCGAGAGTAAACAAATGAACAAAGACATGATAGAACTCTACAGCGACTACCTCATCGCAAGTTTTGGGCAAACCACCGCCACAGGACTTGCCAATCTACTACAAGGGAGCATCTACCATGACAGCATCACCCGCTTTCTAAACAGTGAAACACTCATCGCCAAAGAACAATGGCAACTGATTAAACCCATGCTAAGACAGCATGAAAATGCCACACCCAATGCCATCGGCTATCTCATCTTTGATGACACCATACAGCCCAAACCGCACACAAGCGTCGACGACATCAACTGCTGGCACTACGACCACACCCAAAACAAAAATGTTAAAGGCATTAACCTGCTTAACTGTCTGTATCATCGCAAAGATATCGACATACCCTTAAGCTTTGACATCATCACCAAACCCAATGTCTTTACCGATGACAAAGGCAAGGTTAAACGTAAAAGTGATAAAACCAAAAATCAGCGACTGCTTGATATGTTTGATAGGGCAATCAAAAACCAAGTCAAATTCGACTATGTATTAGCCGATTCTTGGTTTTCAGCCAAAGCAACATTCAAACATATTCGTAAAGCTAACAAGCATTTCATCTTTGCGTTAAAGTCAAATCGCTTGGTGGCTTTAACCCCGGATGATAGAGAAAAAGGTAACTTTGTACGTATTGATGAATCTAATTTACCCGATAATACCCCTGTTCACGGCTTTTTAAATGACTATCATGATGAAGTCTTGTTATTACGCCGAGTCTTTACAAACAAGGACGGTTCTACAGGGGTGTTATATCTAGTATGCTCAGATTTGCAATGCGACAAGGATAAATTTATCAACGGCTATCAAAAACGATGGCAGGTTGAAGTGTATCATAAGTCGTTAAAGCAAAATGCCAATTTGGGTAAGTCGCCTGCTCATAGCCAAAGGGCTCGGTTTAATCATATGTTTTTAGCCACGTATGCGGTGTTTAAGCTTGAGTGTTTGAAAATCAAAACCAAGTTAAATCATTTCGCTTTGCGTACGAAGTTACTAATTTCCGCTAATCAGTCGGCTTTTGCCCAGCTTAAGGCTATTAGCGGTGCGTAACTTCAGTTAATAACCGAATCAATCACCATGAGAAAAACCTATCCAAGCGACATTAGCCGAAAACAATTCGAGCACATACTACCTATTTTAGAAAGTGCTCGGAAGAAGACCAAACCAAGAACGGTTGAGCTTTATGACGTATTTTGTGGGTTGTTGTATGTACTCAGAACAGGTTCTAAAATCAACTTGGAAACTCGGCCCCTTTACGGCTATAATACCACCATGTTAGCACCATACAAATCACATAAAACACAATCAATGCGGTAAACGTGCCATTCACCCCAAGACCTGAACCGAACATTTTAGGGATAAAGAACCCACCATACGCCGCAAAGGCTGAGGTAAAACCAACCACCGCGGCTGACTCTTTACGAGCATTGAGTTGCCAATCTGCACCGCCCAAACGCTCATGGAAAGTACGGAAAATCACAGGAATCATACGGAAAGTCGAGCCATTACCAATCCCAGTGGTGATAAATAGCACCATAAAGCACGCAAAATACCCTACAAAGTTCCCTGCTTTTAGGAAGTACATTACTGCCATCACTGCTAATGCCATCACGCCATAGTTGATTAAGGTGACTTTTGCACCGCCCAATTTGTCAGCAAGCCAGCCACCGAACGGACGGAATAACGCACCAACCAAAGGTCCTAAAAACGCCACTTTAAGCGGATTCACATCTGGGAATGATTGTTTAATCAACATCGGAAATGCCGCCGAAAACCCAATAAACGAACCAAAAGTCGCAAGGTATAAGATACACATAATCCAGTTTTGTTGACGACCGAAAATCACCGATTGGTCTTTAAAAGACGCTTTGGCAGACGACAAGTCATTCATACCAAACCAAGCGGCAAGGGCAGCTATGATAATCAAAGGTACCCACACAAAACCAGCGTTTTGTAGATACATGGTCGTGCCTTTGGCAGTGGTTTGGGCATCACCGCCCAACGCCCCAAAGATACCCACGCCAATCACCGCAGGGACTAAAAACTGCATGACCGACACACCCAAATTACCCAAACCAGCGTTTAAGCCCATCGCTGTGCCTTGTTGCGATTTTGGATAAAAGAACGAAATATTGGACATACTAGAGGCAAAGTTCGCCCCACCAAACCCACACAGCAAAGCAATGATAACAAAAGTGGCAAAAGGGGTATTTGGGTCTTGTAATGCAAAGCCCATCCAAATGGTCGGGATCAAGAGTGATAAGGTCGCAAGGGTGGTGAATTTACGTCCGCCAAAAATTGGCACAAGGAACGAATAAAAAATCCGCAACGTCGCCCCAGATAAGGCAGGTAAAGCAGTTAGCCAAGAGAGTTGGGCTTTGTTAAAATGAAAGCCTGCGTCTGGCATACGCACCACGACCACTGACCAAAGCACCCACACGGAGAACGCCAGTAGTAAGTTGGGAATGGATATCCATAAGTTGCGTGTGGCGGTTTGTTTACCACCATTTGCCCAAAATTTTTCGTCTTCGGGTCGCCAATCGTCAATACGGCGACCGCCTTTTAGTTCGTTGTTCATAAGAGCCTCCAATATACCCTTGGGGTGCGTTTGATTTGCCTCAAAAGGATTTTTTACCTTGTTAGCATAATGGTTTTTTGAGCAAAAAAATCTTATGCCAAGGGCTAGGTTTTAGGGGCAATATTATCCTTTGGGAGTAGATAAGGTTTAACATAAAAAACCCACAAGATAACTTGTGGGTTTTTGGTTTCGCCAGTATTTAAGCCAGCATTTAACTCTGAGCTTTTTTCAACGCCATTTGTTCTTGATGCCCTTTTTCCATAGTAGGACGCACTTCACTCATATAAATCCAAATGAGCGACACCCACACCACGCCAAACATAATCATAAACGCAGAGCTACGCACGCCTGTGATATCCACCGCCATACCGAACATAATGGGTAGGATAAAGCCACCTAGACCACCGAACAAACCAACCACGCCTGACACTGCTCCCATGTTTTGTTTGTAGTCATCAGACAGGTATTTGAACACCGAGGCTTTACCAATCGCAAAGGTAATGCCAAGGGCAAAAATCAACACGGTGAATAGGGTGGAGTTTAAGCCTAAATGGAAGCTTTTATTGCCAGTAACGGTTTGAACCACAAGGTCAGTCTGTGGATACGACAACACGAATAGAATCAACATGGACACCCAAAGCACCCACCAAGTCACGGTATGAGCCGAATAACGGTCTGATAACCAGCCACCCAACGCACGCAGTACACCGCCAGGTAAACTAAAACAAGCTGCCAAAAACGCCGCAGTTTTGAGGTTGAAACCATATTCATCCACATAATAGTGCGTCATCCACAACGCCAACGCCACATAACCCCCGAACACAATCGAATAATACTGGCTATAACGCCACACATTTGGGTCTTTTAGCACGGCTAATTGACTGCCGATACTGGCATTACTGGCGGTGCGGTGTTCTTTGTTGTCAAAGGTCAAAAACCAAAATCCAATTGCCGTCACCAACATCATCACCGCATAGACTTTGGGTAATAATTGCCAAGTGCCAATGGCGATGATACTGGGGGCGATGAGTTTGGTAAGTGCCGAACCTGCATTCCCCGCGCCGAAGACACCCATTGCCAAGCCTTGATTTTGTGGTTCAAACCATTTGGCGACATAGGCAATCCCCACGGTAAATGAACCACCTGCCAAACCGACAAACAGACCTAATACCAAAAAGTGCCAATATTCGGTGGCAAACGACAAACAGTAAATCGGAATCACAGTCGCCAACATCAAAATAAAAAATACAATCCGACCACCGAATTTATCGGTCAACAGCCCAATCGGTAACCGAACCAGTGAGCCTGTCAACACAGGAATCGCAGTCAATAGACCAAATTCGGTTTCACTTAGACCCAACGATTTTTTGAGGGGAATCCCCAGTACCGCAAACATCATCCATACCATAAAACACACCGTAAAGGCTATAGTGGATGAGGTCAGCACCATATATTGTTTGGTTTTTAGACTTGCCATGATATGCTCCAGCTTACACAAAATGGGTGTATGGGTAATATCATAGCAAGGTATGAAGGGGTTTTGCCGGTCTGGCAGGGGCGAACCCTGCGACTGGCAAGGGCAATAATGATGCAAATTACTGCTAAAGTAGTATGGCTTTTGCGATGGGATTATTTCCTAAAGTCGCTAGTTTTCAATTATTTATGCTAAACTCTCACGCAAGTTAGGCAAAAGCCTATACGATTTTGCCATCACAACTATTTAGGATTAGGGGTAGTTTTGCAAAAGTCAGTATGTCGTTCACGTTTTTTGCCCAGTATTAGCAACTCACTGCCTGTTCGGGCATGGTGTGCGGTGGCGATTGTCATGGTGATGGTAGTCGGTATGGCGATGGTTAGCGGGATTTTGGCATGGATTGCTCAGCCAGATGCTGAGGCGGTCAATACCGCAGGTTCGATGCGGATGGCGACTTACCGCATTAATTATTTGGTGGGAAAACAAGAAAATCGACCAGCACAAACCCCAGCCAACGCCCAAGCATTAGCTAACCAATCCACCAACCATGAGTCACAAGTACAATCGCAACCCCAAATACAACCCGAAATACAATCCCAACAGTTATCACCCAATGATGCTCTATCCCGAAGTATTCCTGCTTCACAGCCAATTGGCAGCCATTTGAGTAAAGATGAGCTACTGGCAGCACTTACCCAAGATATGCAAAGTCGTCTTGCCCAGTTGGCTCATTATGAGCAGTCGCAAGGCAATCGGGATGACCAAATTAATCAGCAAATTGACACCATTCGGCAGATTTGGACAACAGAGCTTCAGCCAACACTTGAAACGAGCGTTAGAGAGGGCAATCGCGATGCCTTGTATGCGATTTCACTTCGCTATATGGATAATGTTGACAAGTTGGTCAAACAAATTCAGACCCGCAATGAGCATCGACAATCGCTTCAACAGAACTTACAAATTGGGGCGTTGTTACTTACCATCATTATCATGTTGGCAGGGTTACATGAGATTCAACAAAATGTATTGATTCCTGTTGGGCAACTGCGTAAGGCGACACAGCAATTTGGTAAAGGGGAAGACACCAGCGTTAATGTCGCAGGTTATGAAGAGTTTAATGAGTTGGGTGATTCTTTTAACCAAATGACCAGTACCCTCAAAGCCTACCAAAACAACCTAGAAGCCGAAGTTGCCAAAAAAACCTACCACCTTACCCAAAGTAACCAAGCGTTGACCTTACTCTATGACTTTGCCAAACAGCTTAACCAACAGCCAGTTGCCTATGCACGGCTACAGGTACTTATTGAGCAGTTTGGTGCGGTATTGCCCAATTTTGACATTAGCCTGTGCCTACATGATGCTAATTTGCACAATGATAACTTCAAAGATGCGATGGCGATGCACAGCTTGGGCATTCGTGATAAAAGACATTTGGGGCGAAGTTTTTGCCACCAAGCACATTGCCAAACCTGTGACATCAAGCATGATGAGGGCGTTTGGGTATATGCGATAAACAGCCTACAAACCCAGTGGGGTGAATTACTGGTCAAGCCACGCCATCATCACGGCAAGGGCATCCGCAAACAACCCCAGCCCACAAACTCTGCTACTTCCCAAAAGCCATCACCTATCAATCGTATCACGTTATTGGATGAACAAAACTGGCAAAATTTTGCCGATAGTCAAGAACCCTCTTTTGATGAAAATGAATTGTTAAACACCCTTGCCAACCTCATTGGACTGATGTTTGCAGGGCAAAAACAGCGGGAACAAGAGCATCAGCTAATTTTGTCGGAAGAACGCAACACCATGGCAAGAGAGCTACATGACTCACTGGCACAGTCGTTATCGTATCTCAAAATGCAAGTCAGTATGCTCACCACCTTGCTCAAAGATAACCAAAACCCCAATAACGACAAAATTGAGCAAGTATTATCACAAACCAAAGACGGTCTGAATGGGGCATATAGCCAACTGCGTGAATTATTGGCAACTTTCCGCTTAAAGATAGAAGAAGGCAGTTTTGATACCGCCTTGGCACAAGCAGGCGATGAGTTCGCCAACAAAGGCGGATTTGCCGTGCATTTGGACAATCGCCTGATGAGCATCAATCTGACCGCCACTGAGCAAGTTGATTTACTACAAATTACCCGTGAAGCCCTGTCCAACATCAACCGCCATGCACAGGCAAAAAATGCCCACATCAGCCTATCGCAAAACCAACAAGGCGTGGTAAGCTTACACATCCAAGATGACGGCGTGGGGCTACAGCCCAAAGATGACGGTCAGCACCACTACGGCATGACCATCATGCAAGAACGTAGCCATAGCCTTGGCGGTGAGTGTCAAATCAACAACGTATTACCGCATGGCACAGCCGTTCGGGTGCAGTTTTTACCCCAAGCGTTTCAGCAGAAAATTAATTAAAACTCAAAGACTTTTCAGCATCATTCAAGAATGTATTCAAGCATAATTTCTGCTCCAATTGTGATGGATCGATTTACCTCGACTCGATTGAGTCAGACTATCATGATTGAGCCAGAGTCGCTTACTGAAAGTAGCGAGAATTGCGCTGGAGTTTCTGAAGGATATTAATTCCTTAGTTTGCCCATTCATCCATCTGGGCATTTTTTTTTGATTAAAATACAATGCGGTTCTTGCTAAAAAATGACGGCACCCACCATAAAACACAATATTCCAAAAATAATCCAAGGCCATATCTTTGCCTTCGGTTGTTCTAAATTCTGAGGATCATATTCCGTGTGTTCTTGCGATGTCGGTTGTGGAACACGGGTCTTTTTAGAGTAAGGCTGGTGTTTAGAGTAAGACAGTCCCGTACCTGGAATACCAACACTGGTTCGCGTACCTTTTTTCCCAATATTTAGAGAAGCACCAGGTTTGCCAATGCTGGCACTGCTGATGCCTTTATGGGTCAGATTAATTTTAAAACCCGGGAATAATTTAATACTTTTACGAAATCTAAAACCCATATTGCTCTCATTCTAAAACTTAGCTCAATTCACGCGCTATACCAGGATCCATGATCTGCTAGAGATCTTACTTTGACAGCTATCATCACGATATTAGTATATTTTTTATCTGGTGATTGCAATACTACCTTTAAATACCGTCAAAAATGTTTACTGTATATTTGCTGTAGGGTAATCTTAAAGCTGCTATTTATTGACTGATTGGTATATGACGACAGATAAGCATGAAGTCCTGCTACGAATGCGAGCGATCGAGCTGCTTGCTTACTGGGAAGGTCGTTTGGTTACCAATCGTTTAATGAGCTGGTTTGGGCTCAGTCGACAGCAGGCTTCTGCGGATATCAAGCGTTACAATACGCTGTATAACCCAGATGCCTTGATTCATGACCCCTCCGTCAAGGGTTATGTGCCTAAGGCCAGCTTCCAGCCTGTACTGACTACAGCGCATATCAATGAATATCTCAATATGCTCTCGGGCTTGGTCAGTGAATCGCATGCCCTTATTGCGATGCCAGAACCGAATCTTACAGCAGTTCAATTACCTGATCGCAGTGTACGTCCTGAAGTGATTCGGGAAGTTTTGCGTGCCTGCCGCAACCAAAGTACTTTAAAAATGATTTATGCCTCGATGCAGAATCCGCAGTGGCATGAACGCATCATTTCCCCACACACCCTGGTGTATACCGGTTTTCGCTGGCATGTCCGTGCCTATTGCCATCAGAGCAAGCAGTTTAAGGACTTTTTACTCTCCAGAATTGATCGCACACCTGTTGTGATGGCGATTGAGTCAGTAGACCCTGCTCAGGATCAGCAATGGCATGAAGAAATTGTACTGACGCTGATCCCGAATCCAAAATTGAATGCAGCTCAAAAAGCTCTGGTCGAAAAAGACTTCGGCATGCCTGATGGCAGATTACAGATTCCGGTGAAAAAAGCCCTGGCTCACTATACTTTGCAGCGATATCAGGCCGCGATCACGCTGGCTGAGGCGGATGATGCCTTGAAATATCCCTTGGTACTACAACGCTCAGATATCGAAAAGCTGTCATCTTACCTGTTTGATCAAGCTTCATAGGAGATTGGCTATGTTAGAACAATTTCATTATGACAGTGACCTGATTGGTGGCTCACTGATGGTACGTGAAAGCCGGCTGATCGCGGATCTGTTATTACGAGAGGCGACTCCAGAACAATGGCATCAGGCCATTCAGATTGACAATATTCTGCAAAAAAGAACTGCGGCTTCGGCGCAACGCAATGCCACCGCTATTCGTAAGCGTCTGGAGCGCTTGGAGCCTGATTTCTGGAAAGCACTACGTGATGGGGATGATGAGCTGGCGACCCAGGTGGCTTTTTGTGGCGCATTGGAACGCAACCTATTGCTGCTTGAGTTTATGGAAACAGTGATGAGAGAGGCCTATATCTCCCAGGCTCAATACCTGGACAGTTATATCTGGTCAGACTTTCTGGATGAGCGTTCACAACGAGATCCGGATATCTGTGATTGGAAAGAGTCCAGCAAGAAAAAAATGGGGCAGGTGGTGTTTCGCATGCTGGCAGAAGCCGGTTACTTAAAAAGTACCCGTAAGCTGGAGTTGCAGCGTGTGATCGTCAGAGCAGAGCTGCGTAGCCTGTTGGAAGAACATTATAAACAACGCATTAAAAGATCTATGGAAGTGTCGCTATGGACGCGGTAGTTGTAGAGGGGGCAGCAATGAATCAAAAAATACATGAGCGTCTGAATCAGATTCCAGAGCGAATACTTTCCACCGAGTTTATCACCGGTCAAGGATTGGGCAATGAAATTGGCTTCTGGATTTTTGATTATGCACCTGAAGATGAGTTGAAAGTGCGCGAATATCTGCATTTTCTAGACGGGATGCTGGAGAAAAAACACAGTCAGCTGAAGGTGGTGAATATCAACCTGCTGCAAGCCGTGGTGGATTATCTGGCTGAGCGTAACTTCATCGATAAAGCCATTCAAATGCAAAAAGCCAAAGGCGATGAAGCGCTGCTCAAAGCCTTAAAGGGCCCACTGCATATGGATAAGTTCGCGCCCTATCTGGTGAATAAATATGCCACCAATGCGCAAGATATTGTGTTGATGACTGGGGTAGGGTCGGTTTGGCCACTGTTACGTGCCCATCACTTATTGAACAGTTTGCATTCGTTACTGGGGCATAAGCCAGTGGTGCTGTTTTACCCGGGCTATTACGACGGTCAAGCGATGAGTTTATTTGGAAAAATTCCAAGCAACAATTACTACAGAGCATTCAGATTAGTGCCTTAAACACGGCAAATAGAAATAAGAATTCGGGGGAATGGATTGAGATGAACATTAAAGAACTTTTTTACAAGCCATTAGATCGTGCAATTAACGGGGTGGTGAAGGCAGATCAGGATGATAATGCCACGGTTTACCAGGAGCTGGATGAGTACGTGGTCACCAATGAGCTGGAAAAGCATTTTCGTGACTTTTTCCAGTCCTATGGTACAGACCTCAGCGACCATTCGATTGCCAATCGTGTCGGCGTGTGGATTTCTGGCTTCTTTGGTTCAGGTAAATCACATTTCCTGAAAACCTTGTCGTATATTCTGGCCAATAAAGTGGCACGTGACGCGGAAGGTAACGAACGCAGTGCTGCAGAATTCTTTGATGAAAGCAAAATCCGGGATGCGTTTATCCGTGCGGATATTGGTAAAGCGGTTAGTCATCATGCCGATGTCATCCTATTTAATATCGACAGTAAAGCCAGCTCCAATGATGATGGTAATCCGATTCTGAATGTGTTTTTACGCGTGTTTAACGAATATCAGGGTTTTAGTGCCGATCATCCACATATTGCACATATGGAACGTCACCTGAGCCAGAAAGGGGTGTATGAGCGCTTTAAACAGGCTTTTGAAGAATCTAGCGGCATGTCTTGGCTAGAAGAACGTGACGGCTATCAGTTCTATCAGGATGATGTCGAAACCGCAATTTCCCAAGCCCTCAACTTATCAGCAGAAGCGGCACACAAGTGGTTTGAGGATTCTGAGCAGACTTTTAGTGTTTCGGTCGAAAACTTCTGTCAGTGGGTGAAAGAATACCTGGACAGCAAAGGACCCCAGCAACGCATGTTGTTTCTGGTGGATGAAGTGGGGCAGTTTATTGGCAGTGATACCCGCTTGATGCTGACATTGCAAACCATTACTGAAAACCTAGGTACGATCTGTAAAGGCCGCGCTTGGATTATTGTCACCTCACAGGCAGACATCGATGCTGTTTTAGGTGAGATGTCTTCTTCCAAAGCCAATGACTTCTCCAAGATTGCTGGTCGTTTTAAAACCCGGTTATCACTGTCCAGTTCCAATACCGATGAAGTCATCCAGAAACGTTTATTACGTAAAACCCCAGAAGCAGAAGCATTGCTCAGATCAGTGTTTGAGCAAAAGGGCGATATCTTAAAAAATCAGATTACCTTTGACCGTTCAGGCCCAACCCTAAAGAACTATGAGGGGCCAGACAGCTTTATCCATAACTATCCTTTTGCGCCGTACCATTTTCAGCTGGTACAAAAAGTATTTGAAGAAATCCGTAAGGTCGGTGCGACCGGTGCACACCTGGCCTATGGTGAACGGTCCATGTTGGATGCGTTCCAGATGGCCGCGAATGCGATTGCTACAGATGAAGTCGGTGCCCTGGTTCCTTTCCACCGCTTCTATACTTCAGTGGAAGGATTTCTGGATACAGCAGTGAAGCGTACCATCGACCAGGCAGGGCAGAATAAGACCCTGGATGGTTTTGATGTGCAGATGCTGCGTACCCTGTTCATGATCCGCTATGTCGATATCATCAAAGGTACGCTGGATAACCTGGTGACTTTGTCGATTGAGAAAATTGATGAAGATAAGCTGGCATTACGCAAGCGGATTGAAGAAAGCCTACTGCGTCTGGAAAAAGAGAGCCTGATTACGAGGAATGGTGATGAGTTCCTGTTCCTGACCAATGAAGAACGCGATATCACCCGTAAAATTAAAGCCACTGACTTAGCAGCTTCAGAAGAAAATAAAGAGTTAGCCAATCTGATCTTTAAAGATTTACTGCGCGATCAGAACAAATACCGCCATCAAGCCAACAAGATGGACTATCAGATTGGACGTTTTCTGGATGGTCATAGCCTGGATGGTAAGTATGAGAGCGATTTGAAAGTTGAAATCATTTCTCCGCTGGATACGGAATACAACCTCTATACTGAAGCTTACTGTATTGGTAAGAGCGCCGAGGCCGAAGGGCAGGTACTGTTTAAACTGGCAGACGATAAGCAATTCTTTAATGAACTGCGTACTTGGCTGAAAACCAATAAATTCATCCGTTTAAATGATGATGGCACTCAATCGGATATCAGTCGCATTTTGGCAGACCGAGGCCGTGAGAATCAGGAGCGTAAAAAACGTCTGCGTGCCCGGGTCGAAGAAATGTTGCTGGACGCGGAAAGTTATGCCTTGGGTCAACATCTACAACTTTCATCTTCAAGTCCAACCACCAAGCTGGATGAGGCTTGTCGTTATCTGCTGGAAAACACTTATACCAAACTGAGCTATTTGCAGGTCTATCAGCAGGATGCCTGGCGTGAACTGAACGCCGTCTTGACTGTTGATGATATGGCGCAACTCGGATTGTCTCTGGATGGCGGTCAAAGCAATCCGAAAGCCCTACAGGAAGTGGAGCAGTACATTGCACTACGCGCCACTGGTACAGAGCGTATTCTAGTCTCAGATGTGATAGATCGTTTTGCCAAACGTCCTTATGGCTGGCCAGATGCCGAGATTTTACTGCTGGTAGGTCAGCTGGCTGCGATGGGGCGGATTTCACTGCAGTTAAATGGCGGCAGCTTACAGTTAAAAGATGCCTTTGAGCCTTTACAAAACAGCCGCCGTCGCCGTGATGTGTCGATCATTAAAAAGCGCCAGACTGATGATCAGGTGTTGAAACAGGCACGCCAACTCACCCAAGACCTATTCTCGGCCATGGGACCAGCGACTGAGAAAGAGCTATTTGAATTCTATTTGCAGCATTTTAAGACTTGGTTAGCCAACTTTAAGTCGTATAAGAGTAAAACTGATGTCGGACAGTTCCCGGGCAAGAAAGTGATTGAAAAATCGATTCTGGCTTTGGAGCGTTTGCTGGCGAATAGCGACAGCTTTGATTTCTTTAAGGCCGTGGTCGAGAACAAGGACGACTATCTGGATCTGGAAGAAGATTATCGTGATATTCATGAGTTCTTCACTAACCAGATGCCAAGCTGGCAGCAACTGCAACAGGCCTTACGTCATTTTGAGAAAAACAAACAGGCACTGGGCAGTGATGATGTGGCAAAAAAAGCCCTCTCCGAATTACATCGTATTTCCACCCTTGAATCGCCCTATGGCCTGTTAAATAAAGTGGCTGATTTGGTTCGCACAGTGGAAAGCGTCAATGAGAAATTGCTGACTGAGAAGCGCAATCAGGCGATAGAACACATTGATGACAAGATCAAGCAGTTAGAAGCCGAGATTAAAAACAGTGGCATCGCTAGCGCTGAGCTGAGTAACAAGCTATTACGCCCACTACAACTGCTGAAAACTGATATTGAAGTGGAAACTAGCCTGTCCACCATCTATATGCTGCAAACCCAAACCGCCGTGGAGCGTTTTGATGAAGCCTTATATGAGTTGGAAAGCGAAGTTCAGGCGGAAATCCAGCGTCAGGCCAAAGCGGCACAACTGGCTCAGAGCAAAGCAGAGAGTGTAACCAACACTGCAACCATCTCCAGCCCAGCTACATCAACACCTGCTGCGAGTCCTGTACAGCCTGTGACAGCCGTAGTGCTACCGAAACCGGTGGTGGAAGTCGAGGTGGCGAGTCTGTATAGCAAAACATTCAGCAATGTTTACTTGGAAACAGAAGAGTCAGTAGATCAGTTTGTAGACGCACTCAAAGCTGAACTGAAAAAAATCGTGAGTGATAAAAAGCGTGTGCGTATCCGCTAACAGGGTTTAGGGATATCGGCATCAGTCATTAATTAAAGGTTTAAAGATGAATACCAGTAATATTAAAAAATACGCACCGCAAGCACGTAACGATTTTATCGCAGCGATGCGCAAGCAGGCCGCCAAATATGGCATCACCGCAGACAGCATTTTACCGGCAGAACAGAAAGGCGATTTGCTGCTGATTGGCGATCAGGTTTTTCCGCTATCCGTCATGAAACCACGTGAGAAGCTGATCAAACGCATCCAAACCAGCAGTTTTGAGCAGACGATTGATTATATCGCTTACAGCTGGTTTAACCGTCTCTGTGCGATCCGTTATATGGAATGCAAAGGCTTACTGGATCATGGTCGCCGTGTACTGAGTAGTGCAGATGGCAGTGCCGGCTTGCCACAGATTCTGGAAGAATGTCTGGATATTGACCTACCAGGTTTAGATGCCAGTCGTGTGGCCGAACTCAAACTGGATGGTAATAAAGACGAAGAGCTGTACCGTGAGCTGTTACTGGCGCAGTGCCATGCATTGAATCAGGTGATGCCACTCTTGTTTGAACAGGTTTCTGATGAGTCAGAACTGTTACTTCCTGACAATTTAACCAAAACCGATTCCTTGATCCGTGATCTGGTCAGCAGCATTCCGGAAGAAGATTGGTCGGATGTGCAGATTATTGGCTGGCTGTATCAGTTCTATATTTCTGAAAAGAAAGATCAAGTGATTGGTAAAGTCGTCAAAAGTGAGGATATTCCTGCCGCGACACAACTCTTCACGCCAAACTGGATTGTGAAATACCTGGTACAGAATAGTGTCGGTCGTTTATGGATGATGGCACAGCCTGATAGTACGCTTGCCAGTGAGTGGGAATACTATATTCAACCAGCTGAGCAAAGCGACGAAGTCAATGCACAACTGAAACAACTGATTGATGTGCGGATCAGTGAAGATGGCGATACTTTAAACCCTGAAAGCATTACGGTGCTGGATCCGGCATGTGGTTCGGGGCATATTCTGGTGGAAGCTTATGACTGCTTAAAAGCGATTTATCTGGAACGTGGTTACCGCAGTCGTGATATTCCACGTTTGATTCTAGAAAATAACCTGTACGGGATTGATATTGATACCCGTGCAGCACAGCTCGCCAGTTTTGTACTGTTGATGAAAGCGCGCGAGGATGACCGCCGTTTATTTAGCAATCCACCACGGCTAAATATTATTGCGTTGCGGGATAGTCAGCCTGAGCGTTTAGATGCATTCAGTCAGGATTTGGCAAACACTGGTATTGCTCAGGCTGATTTAAAAGAGCTGCTAGACTTGTTTGAGCATGCCTCGACCTTTGGTTCTTTGATTCAAATTCCTCAAGCATTCGCTAAAAAGCTGCCTGATTTAGAAACCAAGCTGAATACAGCTTTAGAATCAGGGGATATTTTTAGTCAGCAGTCAGCACAAGAGTTATTGCCTTTAGTACAGCAAGCTAAATTACTCGCTAAGCAATATGATGCCGTGATCGCTAACCCGCCATATATGGGCGGTAAAGGCATGAATACAGCCTTAAAAGATTTTGCCAAGAAGAAATTCCCAGACAGCAAGTCAGATCTGTTTGCCATGTTTATTGAACGTGGTTTTGGATGGTGTAAGGACAGTGGTTTCAATAGCATGGTGACCATGCAAAGCTGGATGTATCTATCATCATATGAAGCGATGCGTGAAAAGTTGCTAAAGGATCGAACTTTTTCATGTATGGCTCATATGAGCAATGGTGTTATGGGTATTGCCTTCGGTACTGCTGCAACAATTATGCTAAATAAACACATTGGCGATTATGCAGGTAGTTTTTCATATTGCGAGTATGATGATCTAAATGAAAATGGAGTGCCAAAACAATTTCCTATAAAAAACAAGCGACTAAAAACAGCAAAACCAGATGATTTTAAGAAAATTCCAGGTAGTCCTATAGCATATTGGTTAAATAATAATATCTATAATTTTTTTAAAAATTCTCCAAATATATGTACGGTTTCTGATCCCCGACAAGGTATGGCTACAACAGATAATTCAACTTACTTGAGAAGTTGGCATGAAATTACTTTTGAAAAATTTGGAGTTAATTATGAAAATGCTAACTTAGGCAATAAGAATGGTTGTTACTGGTTTCCTTATAATAAAGGTGGGGATTTAAGGAGATGGTATGGTAATCAACATTATGTTGTGCGTTATGAAAATAATGGGCAAGAACTTATAGATTTAGTTACAAGTAAGTATCCTAAGATTAGTGATCCTGAATTTGTTATTAAGAATAGGAAGTATTACTTCAGAGAATCAATAACATGGACGGATTTGACTAGTTCAATGTTGTCAGCACGTTATCAACCTAAAGGTTCAATATTTGACGTTTCAGGGCATTCAACTTTTATTGTCGATAAAAAAGTACAAAAAATCATATTAGCGTTTCTTAATTCTAAATTAGGGTATGAGCTGTCTAGAGTATTGAATGAATCTTTTCATTTTCAAGTCGGTGATTATAAAAAACTGCCATATCCCGAAAAGCTGGAAAATTTAATACATGAAGACAATATTAATAAATTAATTAAAATTTCTAAATTTGATTGGAATTGTTACGAAACCTCATGGGACTTTACACAAAATCCAATTATTAGTACTCAACAACCAAACCTAGAACAAGCCTTTAACACATGGCAACAGCAAAATACTGACGCCGTGGCTGAAATGAAACGCTTGGAAGAAGAAAACAATAAGCTGTTTATTGACGCTTATGGTTTACAGGATGAACTGACTCCAGAAGTTCCTGATGCGCAAATTACGCTTACCCGTGCCGACCGTGAAAAAGACAGCCAACGTTTAGTGTCTTATGCGCTTGGTTGCATGATGGGACGTTATAGCCTGGACGAACCAGGTCTGATCTATGCCCATGCAGGCAATCAAGACTTTGATGCTAGCCGTTATCAAACATTCCCGGCAGATGCTGACGGTATTATTCCATTGACCGAAATGCACTGGTTTGAAGATGATGCAACGCACCGTATTCGAGAGTTCTTAACTGCCGTTTGGGGGAAAGAGACACTGGATGCCAATATGCAGTGGCTCGCAGAAAGTCTGGGTAAAAAAGCCAGCGAAAGTGCTGAAGATACCATTCGCCGTTACTTAGCCAGCAAGTTCTATAAAGACCACATGCAGACCTATAAAAAGCGCCCGATCTACTGGTTATTCAGCAGTGGTAAACAGGGGGCTTTCCAGGCGTTGGTGTACTTGCACCGCTATAACGAAAGTACCTTGGCACGTATGCGTACCGAATACGTGATGCCACTCATTTCCAAAATGGCTGCTTTTGCTAATTCACTGGAAAATGCTAAAGAAAATAGCGACTCTGCGGCTGAAATCAAACGCATCGAGAAAAAACTGCAAGATTTACATAAGCAACAGGCTGAACTGAGTAGCTTTGAGGAAAAACTGCGTCACTATGCTGATCAGCGTATTACTTTAGATCTGGATGATGGGGTGAAAGTGAATTATGGCAAGTTTGGGGACTTGCTGGCTGAAGTGAAAGCGATTACTGGTGGTAGTGGGGAATAATCATGGAATTACAAAGTCTAAATAGTATTTTTAAAGAACGAATTTTACGAATTCCTGACTATCAACGGGGCTATGCTTGGACTACGACCCAATTGGAAGATTATTGGGAAGATTTACTACAGCTTGATCCTGAAAGAATACATTATACAGGTGTTATTACACTTGAACCTGTACCTGAGAAAATCTGGTCTAAATGGACAAATGATCAATGGCTTATAGAAGATTTGGATTATAAGCCGTTTTATGTGGTGGATGGACAGCAACGTTTGACTACATCAATGGTACTGATTCAGGCAATTATTGAATCAATACCGGCTGGTGAGTTAATTGCATCACAAAAAGTTGATAAAATTAAACAAAAATTTATTTTATTAAAAGCGGATGACAATATCCGCGAAAGTTACATTTTTGGCTACGAAAAAGATAATCCAAGTGATGAATTCTTGAGAACTCAAATTTTTGGGATGTATTCACACACCTATCAGCAACAAGAAACCCTTTACACTCGTAATTTGAAAAATTCAAAAGAGTTTTTTAAAGAACGGTTGGCTGTCTTATCACTAGAAGATATAACTGCACTATATAAAAAATTAACTCAAAAATTTAAGTTCAATCTTTATGTTATTAATGACGAGATAGATGTATTTGTCACCTTTGAAACGATGAACAATCGTGGTAGGCCTCTTTCTAGTCTAGAGCTACTAAAGAATAGACTGATTTATTTATCAACACTTTTTAAAGACAATACGGGTAAAGACAAGCTGAGATCCAATATCAACGATGCTTGGAAAACCATGTATGAATATTTAGGGAAAAATTCAGATGCTCCATTAAGTGATAATCTTTTTCTTCGTAACCATTGGACAATGTATTTTAAGTACACACGAAGAAAAGGCGATGATTACATTAATTTCTTGCTCAATGAGAAATTTAATGCGCGGAACATCACGCATCCTAAAACTGCAGATGATGCTTTAAAAATCGAAGAGATCTCTGAATATGTAAAAAGTCTACAACAATCAATTATTTATTGGTTCTATATTCATAACCCTTACTTTGATCAATCTGATAATCTGACCGATTTACAACGAAGCTGGTTAGATCGATTGGAACGTTTAAGTTTCCGTTCTTTTAAGCCACTACTTCTCTCTGCATTTGTTTCAAAGCAAGATCCGGTGAGAATTGTCGAGTTGTTACAAGTAGCAGAGCGTTATAATTTTACTTTATTTAATTTAAGTCAGCGCCGTTCAAATACCGGTGATACTGAACTTTTTGGCATGTCGAGAGATTTGTTGACAAGTTCCATAACAATTGAATCTGTAATAGAAACGATTAAAAATTTAATCAGCCACTTTTATGACCCACAGAAATTTCTAGCCTATATTGATGAAAAATATGAGCTTGATCGAGATGGATTTTATCATTGGGATGGTGTTTGTTATTTTCTCTACGAACATGAACAATGGCTTAGAGAGAAAGGTAAACAATCAACAAATAAATTATCTTGGGATGTAGTTAAATCTAGCCAAAAGGATTGTGTAACCCTAGAACATATTTTTCCACAAACGCCAGATGACCCATATTGGTTGAAGCATTATTCTCACTTAGATGAGCAAAAACGACGATATCTAACTCATTCCTTAGGAAATCTACTTCCTTTATCCCGTGCTAAAAATTCATCATTGCAAAATGTGGCGTTCCCGTTAAAGAAAAATGATGATGATGGGGTCGGCTATTACAATGGATCAGTATCTGAAAATGAAGTAAATACAAAACAAGATTGGACGCCTAAAGAAATTAAAGAGAGAGGTTTAACTCTATTAAAATTTATGGAGGAGCGCTGGGAAATCACGTTAGGTGATCAAGATTTTAAAGAAAAGCTACTTCATGTTGATAGCATCCCATTTCCTGTTGTAGTGGCAGAAGAAGAGGTGACTGCATGAATCTGGATCAGCTACAGAAGGGTCTGGAACAGGCTTTCTACACTGAAAAACATCGAATTGTCTTTTGGTACGACGCTGAACGGTCCTTTAGCGACGAAGTACAGGCATTAAAGTTGAATGATGTCCAGATTCTGAATATGGCAGACGAATCCAGCCTTGCGATCAAGCTTAAACTGGAACTTGAGGATCAGCAGGGTAAATACTTGCTGTATTTCCCAAGTGCTGAGCCTGAAACTGAAAAAGACTGGTTACTGGACATCAAGCTGTATTCACGCAGCTTCTATGCCGATCGTTTCTCTATTATTTTCAATGAGCTGGGTTTACAGCAGCAGAGTCTAAGAGAACATCTGGCCAAACGTGAAGAATTCCTCAAAGCCAAAGCGCGTCTGAGCACCTTAAAACGCTACATCCAGCCTGATGCAGATGCTCAGGATCTGGATATGGCCATGATTGCCGCGGTGGTCAAGGCCGACAGTGCCGAGCTGATGCATATTGTTCTGGCGCTGGCAGATGAAATGGTACAGCAGAACCTAGATCTGGAAGTCAATACAGAATCCTTTGCTGAACTGGAAAAATTCCAACTGGTGCCGGCTTTGGTGACCGCATTACAGGCGGAAATTGGTTATCCAGCATCGGTTGAAGAATTGAATGGTGAAGCACCATTCAAGCTCGGTATGTTCTTTATCCGTTTGATGACTACAGGTTTCTGTGAAAGCCTGGGCGATATCCCCGTATGGGCTCAGGAACTGGTGATGTCATCCGTCAGCTCCCGTGCGACGGCTAGAGCCTTTTTGTCGCGCTGGAGAGACAGTTCTAAATACTACCCAACCTTCGATACACTCTCCCAGACCGTGGCAAATGCACTGCGGATCCAGGAGAAGGTCGGGGCCTTTGATCTGGAGCAGCTGCTCGATGTCATGACCTTTGAAGTGATTGAACAAAAGATCATTGTTGATTTGGCCAGTCATATCCCTGCAGCAACCAAAGCTGAACTGGAACATTTCATAACGATTATTTCTACCCGTCTGGATGGTTATTGGGCTTCCAAACATAAGGATGATGCAACACGCCGTAAATATCGTACTGTCTATACAGCGTTGCAGGCAGCCATTGAGCTGTTTAGCCTGCGACAGCAGTTTGATGCCGGTTTCTATTTCGACTCCAGTGAAGCTTTGTATAAAGCCTACGAGCAGGAGTTGTATCGCTTTGATATGGCCTATCGCCACTACAGTGCTGCTTCTCAACGCGCTCATGTCGATATCCTGAAAAAACTCGATGAAGAAGTGGAAAATTGCTATTCCTACTGGTTTATTGACCACTTGGCACGCAACTGGGGCGAGCGTGTAGAAGCTGAACAACGTCTGAATGTTTGGAAAATGACGGATATCCCAAATCAGCAGAACTTCTACGATACTCACGTTAGACCCTTACTCAGTTCCGCAACGAAACGCCGTATTGTGGTGATTATCAGTGATGCTTTCCGTTATGAAGCTGCGGTAGAGCTGCGTGATCGTATCAATGAAAAGCGATATTCTGAAGCGACATTGTCTTCACAGCTGGGCGTTGTCCCAAGTTACACCACACTTGGCATGGCCTCGTTGTTGCCGCATCAGACTTTGGAGTACAAAGAGGCCGCAGGTGATGATGTTTTAGTAGATGGGCAGTCCAGCAAAGGGACTGCAGCACGATCCAAAATTCTGGCTGCCTATAATGGATTGGCGGTTACCGCTGAAACGGTAAAAGGTTGGTCGCGTGATGAAGGCCGTGAAGCACTTAAAGACCATGATTTGATTTACGTTTATCACAACGTGATTGATGCTCGGGGAGACAGTGCCTCTACAGAATCAGAAACCTTTATGGCGGTGGAACATGCCATTGAAGAGCTGACTGAACTTAGCCGCAAAATCTTGATGCATTTCAATATTTCTACCCTGTTGATCACAGCCGACCATGGCTTCTTGTTCCAGCAAAGTAAACTGGAATCTGCGGATCGTTCAAGCTTGACTGAAAAACCGACCAATGCATTGAAAAGCAAAAAACGCTATGTGATTGGGCATGGTTTACCAGAGAGCAAGGAAGCATGGAAAGGCTCAACCCAAGCTACGGCAGGCACACTATCTGCGACTGATTTCTGGATTCCAAAAGGGGCGAACCGTTTCCATTTTGTGGGAGGCTCACGTTTCGTACATGGCGGAATCATGCCTCAGGAAATCGTAGTGCCTGTACTAACGGTAAAACAGCTGCGTGGTGAAAAAGCTGGACAACGAACCAAGCGTAAAGTTGAGGTTATTTCTACCAAATCCACGCTGAAGATGGTCAATAACATCCAGAAGTTTGATTTGATGCAAACCGAAGCTGTAAGTGAGCTGGTCATGCCAGTGACCCTGTCGATTGCCATTTATGATGGGGATCTCAAAGTATCTAGTGAAGAAACCTTGACCTTTGATAGCAGTACAGACTCTGTTGCGGAACGGGTAAAACAGGTCAGACTGTCATTGTCTGGCACTGATTTTGACCGTAAGAAAGATTACTTCCTGTTACTGAAGGACAAAGACCTGAATATCGAAATGCAGCGCTATAAGGTCACCATTGATCTGGCATTTACCGATGACTTCTTCTAATAACGAATTAACGATAGAGCGTAGCCTACATGGAATCTGCTAACGATAAAGAACTGGATCAGCTGCTGAATGAACACTTTGCTGGGCGGGTGGTACGTAAGGATCTGACTAAACTGATCAAAGAAGGGGCCAATGTCCCGGTCTATGTACTCGAATACCTGCTAGGGATGTACTGTGCCTCGGATGATCCAGAGATCATTGAACAGGGACTACGTAACGTAAAGACGGTTCTGGCAGAGAACTATGTACGACCTGATGAAGCTGAGAAGGTGAAATCCCTGGTCCGTGAACGTGGCAGTTATAAGGTCATTGATCGGGTGACCGTAAAGCTGAATGAGCGTAAGGACAAATACGAAGCATCATTTAGTAATCTGGGTATCAAAGATGCCGAAATCTCGGCAGGCATCGTTAAAGAGTATGAAAAATTACTGGTGGGTGGTATCTGGGTCATCGCCACACTCAGCTACTACTTTGATGAAGGGCAGACCAGTTCTCCATTTGGCGTGAGCTTACTCAAGCCGATTCAGATGCCGAATATGAATATGGATGAACTCTTCAGTGGCAGAGCAGCATTAAGCACGGATCAGTGGCGCGAGAGTTTAATCCGTTCTATCGGCATGGAACCGGCTTCGCTAAAAGAGAATGTGCAATGGCACCTATTAGCGCGTATGGTTCCGTTCGTTGAAAATAACTATAACGTCTGTGAACTGGGACCACGCGGTACCGGGAAAAGCCATATTTACAAAGAGTGTTCACCGAATAGTATTTTAGTCTCCGGTGGGCAAACGACTGTCGCCAACCTGTTCTATAACATGAGTAGCCGCCGTATTGGTCTGGTGGGGTTGTGGGATGTGGTGGCCTTTGATGAAGTCGCCGGTATTTCCTTTAAGGACAAAGATGGCGTACAGATCATGAAAGACTACATGGCCTCAGGATCTTTTGCCCGTGGCCGTGAACAGATGGAAGCCTCAGCTTCGATGGTTTTTGTGGGTAATATCAACCAAAGCGTGGAATCTCTGGTTAAAACCAGCCATCTCTTGGCGCCGTTCCCTGAAGCCATGATCGATTCAGCATTCTTTGATCGCTTTCATGCCTATATCCCCGGCTGGGAAATTCCAAAAATGCGTCCGGAGTTCTTCACCAACCGTTATGGTCTAATCGTTGATTATCTGGCTGAATTCTTCAGGGAAATGCGTAAGCGTAGTTTTGCGGATGCCATTGAGAAGTACTTCAAACTCGGAAATAACCTGAATCAGCGCGATGTGATTGCCGTTCGCAAGACGGTTTCTGGATTGATGAAGCTGCTCTACCCACACGGTCAGTTTAATAAAGAAGATGTACGCCAGTGTCTGGAATATGCGCTGCAGGTACGCCGTCGGGTCAAAGAGCAGCTGAAGAAAATTGGTGGTATGGAATTCTATGATGTGCATTTCAGCTATATCGATAATGATACCTTAGAAGAACATTTTGTCTCAGTCAAAGAGCAGGGTGGTGGCGGACTGATTCCCGAAGGTCCAGCCAAGCCAGGTTTCTTATATACCATCGGGCTCAGTAATAAAGGCATGCCAGGCTTATACCGCTTAGAACTTCAAGTCACCAAAGGTTCAGGAAAATTGGCGACATCAGGCTTATGGAATTCAAGCAGTGCCAAAGAACAGGTCAAAATTGCTTTTGATTACTTCAAGGCCAATGCATCCAGAATATCGGGTGGCAGTAAGGTGCTGGAACATGATTTCCACTTACATGTGGTGGAATTACAGAATACCGGCCCGCTCAGCCATCTTGCTCTGCCAAGTTTAGTGGCTTTCGCTTCTGGCCTCTTAGGACGATCGGTACAAAGTCAGATGGTGGTACTGGGTGATATGAGCTTGGGTGGTTCAGTGACACCGGTGGAAAGTATTGCCGAATGTCTGCAAGTTGCTTTTGATGCGGGTGCCAAGAAGGTTGCTTTACCAATGAGTAGTGCGGCAGATATCCCAACGATTCCTGTGGAACTGTTTACCAAGTTCCAGACCAGCTTTTATGCAGATCCGGTGGATGCGGTGTTTAAAGGGTTAGGGGTGGATTAATTTCATATCTGTCTGGAAGAGTTACAGTAGATTGTTTTAAATTCAGTTTCTCAAGTTAAACACCATGTTGTAAAAGCATAATACTGCCTCTTTTAAAGAGCTAGTATTTTAGGGGGGATTACCCTTCATTTTTTTTTGATCAGATATCTGTTGTACTTTGACAGGATTTTGTTGATCTAAATATTTTTGATACCAAACACGCAATGTTTCAGGAGTACAACCGATTTTAGGATCAATAGCTGTGATTGCTGCCCAAGTAGAAGGATAATCTTTTTCAGATTCAATTAGTAATTGAACCGCTCTTTCTCTGATTTCAGGGGGCAATTTTACTTTGCCATTTGTAAGGTAAAAGGGGTCAATTTTAGAATGCCGTTGACAATGTATCGCCTTTTGAGTTTGAAGCAATGTACAATGATAAGATTAACCCGTTAGGTCAGGTGGCCTAACTTAAATAAAAAGTCTCCGACAAACCCGGTACGGTTCACTATCTATTGTTATTCTTACCTGAAATTGATGTGAGCTTATAGAGACAAGGTAAATTTGCAAAAGTGCCGGCTATTCAGTGTTCATTGAATGTTTAATTTAA